>CAZXTQ010000050.1:0-10678 GCA_964643595.1 uncultured Methanosarcinales archaeon | reverse complement strand
GTTGGTTGCTATTCGATGAATATGTGTTTGGTCGCTATGCGAACATCGTCTAACAAAGAACAAGTGCAACCCACTTCGAAATGCCTGTTGGAAGACACGCACGTCGCGGTGGCAGTACTACAAGAGAAAGCTAAACAAATACAATTTTTTTATTATATTTTTTTCTTGTTGTAGTATAGCAATTGCAGCACCACGCACTAGTCTATAGTAGGCTGCTGGCTTATTTTTTTTCTTCAACCTTGCTTGCCTTCGGCTCGCGCAATAACTGAATGTTATAGTAGATGCGCAGCCCATTTCATTATCTTTGTGTGATTGACGTGAAACGCGGTGGTGCTGCGTCTTTAATCTGCGCTCGTCACCATGAATCCTGAGTTCATCTGTTCTACGCCGCAGAGGCATTCCTCGTATCGGGATTCGCAGAAGTCGAAAGTGCCTTCGCAGGTAACCCATTGACCGCTTGCCTTTTTGCAGGTGTTACGCTTTTTGTTGCAGTTCTCAGGAAGCATGTAGCACGGGATGTCGCGGCCTTTGTAATCACACCAATAGTTTTGAGCGTTATCTACATGGTAGTCCATACCTGTATTGCCGATGTATTGAGTGGGAAAATCAGTCAGCGTAGATTCCCCGCAAGTGCATTCACCATATGTCATGGAACACCTGCTGAAACTCTCTTTGCAAGTCACAGTAGAATCAGCAATATCACCACTCATAGTAATAGTCTGCCGAGTGCAGATATATACTCCCGTATCACATTCTATTGTATTATGGCTATCAATGTCAGGCTGAAGCTGGTCAGACTCATAAGAGGTATCATCTTCAGTTCCGCAGGTACAGCTGTCGAATGATCTGGAACATGCACCGAAAGAACCTTTACAGATAACTTCTTCATCACCATCAAAACAGTTGTTGTATTCCTCTGTGCAACCTTCTTTGTCATCATCACTGTACTCGTAAGAGTATTCTTCATGATATTCTTCATCTTCATAAGCATAATACTCATCAATATTTCTGTTTTCACAGAAAGCATCAGCGCATTCAATCACGCGACAGCCATCATAAGTATAATCACATTCATCATAAGAAAGAGGGCAGAATACCTCTTTGAAATCTTCCATACAGATTGTAATCGGAGTGCAGTCTTCTGTGTTTTGATCAACAACTTCATCGACCTGACTTGGCGCGTTACCTTTCATCACACGATCTATATGGTTTTTAGCAGATTTAGCATCAGGAATCATATTAGAGATGACATTGCCTGTTATCACATTAGTCTGGCGTTCACTGGTTCCCTTAAGCCAGGCAATCATTCTTGACCATATTGAGGTCTTGCAGTCTTTGAAAATATCCTTATTGGAGTCATCACAATCATATTGATACCCTTTAGGACAATTAGCACCATCTGACATGATGAAATCTTCATCACTATCGAACTCTTCATCATAATCACACTTTATCGTGCTCTTCAATGCAGAAGATGCAAAGCTTATAGTTAAAATTAGCACAAGAAATACGCTTATAAGTACGATCTCTTTTTTCATACACTAAAACCTCTGATTCGAAAAAGCAAGTACCTGGTTTAAAAAAGTTTTGATTGGTTTTTAAGAGAAAACCTGGTCAGGTATTCAGGGACACAAGAACATATTTAAACCCCCTATGATTTATTTTCAATATGCTACAGAGAGTACAGAAGATAATCGCGAATGCTGGTATCTGCTCCAGACGCAAGGCTGAAGACCTAATAAAAGACGGAAAAGTCAAGGTAAATGGTAAACTCATCACTATTGGTGACAGTGCAGAACCTATGAAAGATATCATATTGGTTGATGGCAAACGATTACAGAAAGTATCCAAGATATACCTTGCATTCAACAAACCACCCGACTGTCTGACCACTCTTGATGATCCAAAAGGACGAAAGACAATAATGGACTATGTCAAGATGAGAGAAAGAATAATACCTGTGGGAAGACTAGATTTCAAGACACAAGGACTTCTTTTTCTGACAAATGACGGCGATTTTGCCAACCATGTGATGCATCCCCGTTATGAAGTAGAAAAGACATACATGGTATTCTTAGACCTTCCATTTTCACTTGAGTCACTAAAGAGAGTGAAAGAAGGCCTTGAGTTGGAAGATGTAAAGACCAAACCCGCACTGGTCAGATACATGAGTCCTAAAAAAGATGTGATAGAAATTACAATACACCAAGGCAACAACAGGATAGTGCGAAGAATGATGACTCAATTGGGATATAAGGTAAATAGATTAATTAGGACAAAGATAGGCAATGTAGATCTTGGTAGTCTTCCATTGGGAAAGACAAGAAAGTTAAGTCATAAAGAAGTCACAGAATTCTTACAGTTTGTTAAATAGTTTTTAATGCGGATTTTAAAGATTATATAATTCTGTTTATGATACTTGTTTGACTTCATGAAAGAATCACGCATCTTTTATTTTTTCGACGACAGAACAATAGTGAAATATAGGGAATGATTCACCTCTTTTTGGTACAGGATGATGGAAAGTGCAGGGGTTAATAATCATTTACCTGTTCTGTAATGTAGTTTCAGAAGTATATTATTCAGATTAGAAATTGATTATAAACATTATTTAAGCTGAAATTTTTCTTAACTAAGTCGTGAAAAACTAATTTGTTGAAATATCAGTATGTAATAAGTCAGCTAAACAGTAAGCCCATACCGCGCTCCGTTAGACAGGGTAACTGCTGTTGAAACCGTGCGATTGTGAAATCTAAATAAACTATCCAATGGCTGCGCTAGGCGGTATGGGCTCACCATAGGTGGCGTACTTATTACATATAAATATCAGAAACATTTAAATAACTGCCACACAAATTTTAGATATTAATTATGGTATCAAACATTCAAAGTAATGGAAAGTCAAGAGGAGAATTAGGAATTCTAAGTTGTAATGCAGGTAAGCCTTTTGGAGAACAGCTCATAAAAGCGCTTGAAGACAGATTTGAAGATGAGCAATCCGGCAACGGTGGACCTGTAGCTGTTGAATCAAAAGAAGTGCATTTTCCTAACACTGAACCTAAGATGGAGATAGGTAATGTCCGCGGAAAAGACCTTTACGTTGTCCAAGGTGTGGAGAACAAAGATTTTGAAGGTGCGTTTTTCACAGAACATCTTCCGCTAAGTCAAGTGGAACTTCCGTTCGAAATACCTGCAGGCGTGGATCCTGATACGCTTGTCGCAGTGCAGAGACCATTTTCTGTTGATGAGAATTTACGAGTATTGTTATCAGCATTAGACGCTGCAAAAAGATGCAACGCACACTATGTTACTGCAGTGATACCTGTGTTCCCTTATGCAAGGCAAGACAAAGCACTCACAAGAGAGGGAATAACTGCTGCAAGGGTAGCGCAAGAGATAGAAGATAATGGTGCAACAACAGTACTTACTCTTGATATTCATAATAGATCAATAGCAGGTTTTTTCAGACAGGCAGTGTGTGAGAACCTTCACGCATCAAATTTAATCATAGACTATGTGCGAGATCTTCTTGAACGTGAAAATCTGGTTGTAGCTTCGCCAGATCTTGGTGGTGTAGCAAGAGCAAACTTCTACGCAAAAACTATGGGGACAAAACTTGCTATGGGCTACAAGAAGAGAGATTATACTCAAGCAAGCAAAGTTGACGAGCTCAGGATACTTGGAGATGTAGTACGTCGGAGAAGAACACTTGAAGATCAAATATCTGCAATAAATGAAGTTCTCGATGAAGCAGATACAGGAGTTCCCGGAGTTGATCAGACTGATGCAGTACAGCGCATAATAAAAATACTTGAGCTTGAAGCAGAAGGGTTAAATGTCCTTTTTGTTGACGATATGATTGCAACAGCAGGATCACTTGTAAAAGGGGTAGAGAAAGTCCATGAACTCGGAGCGAAAAATGTCTGGTTTGCATGCGCCCTTCCGCTCTTTACATATCCTGCAGTCCAAAGGATTGATGATATGTACGCTCAAGGCCTCGTTCATGGAGTCATAGGCACCAATGCAGTATATCATTCAGATAAGTTCAAAGAAAAACATCCCTGGTATCATGAAGTTCGGGTCGAAAGACTTTTTGCAGACGCAATATACAACATAAACCACTATCTTTCTATAAGCGAGCTGTTGAAATAAAAAAGAAATAAACAAATAAAAAAGAAAGGTATTTGTTTAGCTGTTTCTGTCAGTACTGCCACCGCGACGTGCGTGTCCTCCAATAGGCATTTCGAAGTGGGTTGCACTTCAGGAATATTAAGTAATGTTCGCGAAGCGACCAAATGCAGATTCGCCGGTTAGCAACCAAATTTGATGTAGCTGCATGGCAGTACTGTTAACAAAAGCTAAACAAATACAAAGAAAGAATAAAAAAATAAATAAAAAATTAAATTCTGATAAAAACTCAATTCTAGTGCAGGAAATATCTCACACCTGTATGGATTAGGCTTGCACCACGTTCGTTTGCCCTCGCTATTACTGCCGCATCCTGTTTCGATCCGCCAGGAGAGATGACATTCTTTACGCCAGTATCCAGAAGTTCGTCCAGACCATCAGGCTTAGGGAAGAACGCATCAGATGTCACTATGACATTATCATTTCCAAGTATTGCCTTGACATAAGACTGCTCTCTTTCATGATAATCTTCGATGAAACATCTCATTTGATCATTACCTGTAGGGTATTTTGATCTCATCCACGATTTCACATTCTCCCATCTCTTGAGCGTAGTGCCTGAATCTTCTATATATTTTGCAATGGTCTGGTTTTTTCTTAGCATATTCTTTCCTTCAATCCTGAAATACTCTCTCTTCAGGTTCTCAGTAGCTTTTCTTCCTGCAAGCATGGCCGCATCCTTTCTGTTAGGTTGACCAGCACCCATCCCTAATACCTGATAACATCCGGGAGCATATTCTCTCACAATCACTATTGCGTTTGACTTGGTGCCTTTAGCGGCAGTTATGCCAAAAGCATAAAGTCCTGCCCTGTCTGGTGAAGGCGCTTTTTCTGTCATTACACCCACCATAAGATCCTTACCTGAATTATTGCAGTGCATCAATTCTGCAGGTTTGAAAAGATCCGAGATATCATCAGCAAGACTAATACGCGGAGTCTTTTTGTCTACGAGCATTCCCCACCGCGTACTCCTCTCTGCATAGAACTCAGGAATCTGTCTATTTATGCTGTCAGTTACAACTACCTTCAAGGTCCTGTTGTACTTAGGGTCTTTTGCAAGCCTTTTTTCATCATGTGCTTTCAGCTCGTCGATGGCGGCACCTTCTACATCAGGCACGAATAACACATCTATGGTGCGGTTGTTGACAAGCTTTGCTATTTCTAGGTTCAATGGCTTTGTTGAAGCTATTACACTCCCCATAGCAGACATAGTGTCACCTGCCCACACCCTTAGGAATGCCTGTCCGTTAGGGGAATATCCATTCAACGCTACAGCAAGGTCGAATATCAAATCATTCCCCTCTGTGTGAGTTGCCATACCGCAAGGGTTAGCATGTTTCAGAACAATGACTGCTGGTTCACTAAATTGGCTAGCCAGCGTAACAGCATTATCCCCGTCGAGAAAATTATTGTATCCTAACGAACCCCCGTAGACAATTTCAATGCTTGCAGAATCCTTCTCAGGAACTAGCCACGCTTCCTCATGATGATTTTCACCATAACGGCCGAGTTTTTTAGCGTTTGAACCAGTCATTTTTTCAAGATTTTTAATTTCTTTTGGTGTTTCTGACATTATTTCACCTCATCTATACTTTGTTATGCACTGTCTCGAAACAAGCAAGCGCCTGTTCTGGAGTCACTTCTTTCAGATACTTTGCGATTGCTGTATCGTATGCTGCAGTGTGCTCCATTGCTTTTTGATAACATCTGAACCTGAAACCAAAAGTCGTGCGGCCTTCATGTGTCTTGAGCTCTTCGAGAAATTCTGCGTAATCAGCAGGGTTCACCATAGATACACATCTCAGATGGTTCTTTGCAGCAGACCTTATCATTGTAGGACCACCGATGTCAATATTACCACGTGCACCTTCAGGTGTTGTCTCTGTCTTTGCAACAACATAAGAAAATGGATATAGGTTACAGGCTACCACGTCGATAGGTTGCACACCTTCTCTTTTCAGATCTTCCTGATGCGCAGCACTATAAGTCTCTGTAAGAAGACCAAGACTAACTTCTCTTGAAAGTGTCTTAACAAGACCACCTTCAGTTTCAGGTGCACCAGTAAATTCTGTAACTGGTGCCACATACTTTCCAGTATCTTCGCCAAAAATCTGTTGCAGTTTCCCATATGTTCCGCCTGTAGAGACTATTTTGACATCAGGGCATAATTCAACCAGTCCTGTCGCAAGCTCTTCAAGACCTGATTTATCAAAAACACTTGCCAGCACAACTTTCACTGGAACAAGATCATCAACTTCACTAACTTTTCTTATTGACACTTTAAATTACCTCCTCACCGCTCATTTTTTCAGATATATTAGATGATTGTTCTCTTTACCGTTGCCGATAGACATTATCTCAGCACCTGTAGCGTATTCTATCGTAGCAAGGAAATTCTGCAACTGTTTTGGAAGGTCTGTGTTCGGATCCCTTTTATCGTGAGCAATAGGATTGCCTTTCCAGCCGTCCATCACTTTTATTATTGGATGACAATGTGCCAGCACCTGCTCTGAAGGTAGTTGATCTCCAGGACGAATGATATCGCCATTCCTGTACACCTTACCTTTTGAATTCATATTTATATTCCTTTTATCATGATAAACATAGCCTACCACCACCGCTACTTTCTCACAATCATCAAGACGATCAATCGCAGAAATTGAAAGGTACGGGCCTTGCACGTCATTAACTTCGTAATGCATAACACAATCAAAGAAACCGAGAACTCTTGGTTTTTTGGTTGTTGCACCTTTCTCACCAAACTTCCTGCTCCACGTTATTGCCAAAGCCTCGTTTACCAGCAGTTGGCTTCCATCTTTGTCAAAGTATACTTTTGGCCTGAATATCCCGTTGTCCTGTATAGATTCGAAGTATTCCCTCTCGATATCAGCAGTATTCTCACACAGTCCTAAAAGCTTATCGAGAGTGTCTATACTCTGATCAGAAAACCATGTCTGAGGCACAAAACCTATCGGGTTTGCCCCGAGACCAACTCTTGATGCAGGAACCTTTGCGATGTTTATCGTGATTGTCGGGTGGTTGAACTGATTATACCTTGCAGACGCCTGAGTTCCTGCAGAACTTGTGCTGGCGCTTGTTGCGGAACTCCAATGAACCTCATTTTCATTTCCCAGGACATAAGACTGCGCGCATTCTATTAAAGCTTTCCAGTTTTCACGGAGTCCCTGCCTGAACATGAAATTAGTATCAGCACGCTGAGGAAAATTAGGATTATCTCTGATAATCCTATCATAAAGGTCAACAAGAAAATCTATCTTGTGTCGTCCTGCTTTAGCAAAATCAAGCACGTGATCAGGGAAACGCTTCAGATCAGGAGTGTTCATATCCTCACATCTCGCGATAACTTCTGCCTCACTCATCTTTTTACCACTCAGAAAATTTCTGTACTCCTCCAGTTCTTTTTTCAGACGCCCAACCATAATATCCCTGCCAAAATAAACATGGTCAAGACGGATACCTTTCTTCCTTACTTTAGCACTGTGCACTTCAGATATACCTTTTAGTGTCGATGAATTGTTCGGCTTGCTCAAGAAATCAAGAAGTTTATGGTGTGGCAGAGTTAAATATACATTCCCGATGAAAAGCTTATCTTCATAAGGGAAATAGCTTTCTATCAGCGTCTGCACTTCATCCATAAAACTCACAGGATCCATAACACACTCTGAACCAATCAGGCATTGAGTATCGGGCACGAGGATTCCGCTTGGCATCAGGTGGAATATGTAATCCTTACCGTCGATAGTTACTGTATGTCCTGCATTTTCTCCAGAATTTGCGCGCATCACCATATGTATGTCAGGGTGACGGGCTATCGCGTCAACAAGCTTACCTTTTCCTTCATCACCAAAAAAAGCTCCGGAGACCACAAGGACCTGGTACTTGTCTATCAGACTGTAGAGAACATCATCTATACCTGCTTCGCTGAATCTTTTCTCTGGATCAAAGTCAAGAAGATCTATCCGGGGAGAATCTTTAATACCAGCCCATAGGTTATTTGCAATTTCAAGACGCTGTTCAAGATGGTGTGGCGTTTTCATCGTCTTTCACCTCCACTGATTTCAATAACATCATGCACTTTTCCTTCATCCCTGGATGACTCAGAAATAAGTTCAATACTGTTTTTAGACTGCTCACGAAGATGATATATATTCCAAGCACCCATACTTGTCATGGTAGCACGTATCTTAGAGAAAAGATCCTGCAAGTTATTTTCAACATGACCTGCGTAAGGTACATGAGATACAACACCTTCCTCGAATTCTGTCTGACCATATCTTTTTTTCAGCCAATCCTTGGCTTTAGAAGACCCTTCACCCCAATACTCCTTGTAAAGTTTTCCTTCTCTTTCTATTATTTCAGTAGGCGATTCATGACAGCCCGCAAAATATTTTCCCATCATCACAAGATCAGCTCCCATGGCAAGAGCTACGGAAATATCTTTTCCTGTAGCTATCCCTCCATCAGAGATAAGAGGTATGTAGATTCCTGTCTTTTTTAAATAATCATCTCTTGCTTTTGCAATAACAAATGTAGCAGTCGCTTGACCTCTGCCAGTACCTTTTTGCTCCTGAGTTATACAGATAGAACCTCCGCCCATACCCAGTTTAACAGCATCTGCACCATGCTCTACCAGATAGTTGAACGCCTCGTCACTGATAACATTACCTGCGACGACAGGAATCTCAAAATTATTTTTTATGAACTTTATCGTGTTTCGCATGTATTCGCTGTAACCATCAGAAGAATCGATAAATATGACATCTGCACCTGCTTCTACTAATGCAGGAACCCTCTCCTTGAAGTCGTGAGTGTTTATAGCAGCGCCTACGCGGTATCTCTTTTCAGAGTCTAAAAGAGAATTAGGGAAGTCAAGATGTGCCTGCAAGTCCTTGCTGAAAACCATAAACTTAAGTGTTCCATCCTTATTGACTATTGGAATATATTTCTGACGGAATTCAGAAAGAAGGTTGTTCGCTTCATCAAGCGCGAGATTAGATTCTCCGAAGTATATATATTCATGCACTGCCTGTATCACAGAACCAGCATCACAACCTTCAGACATCAGCTCACAGATTATGCCTTCAAGAGGCCTTTGTTGAAATACCCTCATGAAATCTTTTGCTATCACACTTCTAGGTATCCCTTCAGGTATAGGCCCTTCTATAAGCCCTCTTAGTGTCTTATAATTATCTTTAGTACCATCTACTACAGGGATGGTGTTGTATCCTGTCTTGGCTATAAGTTCAGCGACCAGGTACATCTCAGTCGATGGATTCACTACTTCAAGATCGCTGACAAAACCTGCTCTGGCACGCTTTACTGATTTTATCATCTTTGCTTCATCTTCAGGGGTCTGTGAGCAGAAGATGACACCCATACCACCTTGCTGAGCAAGAGCGATAGCCATCTCAGGACCGGTCACAGACTGCATTGCAGCACTAGTGACAGGAGAGTTTAACGTTATACCCTCTTTATCTCCGTAATCTTTTGTGAGTTTAGCAGAAAGGTCTATCTTATCAGGACTCATACCTTCCGGAGTGAGTCTGGGAATGAACCTGAACTCTGCAAGTGTCCTTGAAACTTGGTCTGTCAGCTGCATGTTTATATTCACCCCTTCTTCATCACACCAAGCTTATCCAATGGCTTGTATATCCTTTCTTCGATCGACCTTGTGTCAGGCTCGAACCTGAGTCCAGTTATTCGCTGACAAAGCAGTATATAACGAATACCGCACTCAATAACTGCTTCATTTTTCAGACGAGGAACTTCCATCTCGCTGCCGGGTATGTATCCATCAGCTATCAGAGCTTCACGAGCAAACTGTTTAGATAAAGAACGCGGTTCTTCTCCACGGCACATCCTCTGTATCATATCGCCCATCTCCCAATACCTTGAAGAATCAGGAGTGTGAATCTCATCCATCAATACGACATCACCATTTAAAGTTATACCCCACTCATATTTAGTGTCTACGAAAACAAGCCCTATTTTTTCTGAAAGTTCCTGACCTTTCCTGAAAAGCGCCAACGACTTATCATGTATGTGTGAAAGAAGAAACTCCTGCTGTATTCTGGCCATCCCAGGCATAAGCCTGTGTTCAAGTATGTAATCAAAAGATACTGTCTCGTCATGGTTTCCATGCGCTGCTTTTGTCGACGGAGTTACGATGGGCGGGACCAATGGATGATTATTTCCTGCTGTGTTTGATATCACATGACCACTGAAAACACGATGACCTTTTTCATAAGCACGATACAGCGAGGTGCTGGATGAACCTGTATTGTAACCTCTCACCACCATCTCAACAGGGATGGGTTTACACTCGCGGACTTCAGTCACATTGCTTGAAAGCCTACTCAAGACATGATTCGGAGCAATACCCTGAGTCTTCTCGAACCACCAGTGGGTGATTGTGTCAAGCACCTGACCCTTGAAAGGAATAGTTCCAATCCTCTTATCGAAAGCACTG
>CAZXTQ010000049.1:0-10932 GCA_964643595.1 uncultured Methanosarcinales archaeon | reverse complement strand
GCACACGTGACATATTCTTTTAATGGCGGGCGAGAAGGACCATTTCCTCTCGAAGATAGGATGGTGGTTCCAAGTCCTCGTGTAGATACTTATGACAAAGCACCAGAGATGAGTGCGTATAAGATAACTGAGCGAGTCATCAAGAAGCTCAAGCAAGGCAAACATGACTTGGTGGTTTTGAACTTTGCAAATGCAGACATGGTAGGGCACACAGGACAGTTATCTCCGACAGTTAAAGCAGTCAATGTAGTCGATGAATGCCTTGGAAAAGTTGTCTCAGTTGCTCGTGCTGAGGGATATAATGTGCTGATAACTGCAGACCATGGCAATGCAGAAGAGATGAAAGGAAAATATCAGACATCACACACAATGAACAAAGTTCCGTTCATAGCAATTACGAACAACAAGTTTAAGGTTAGCCAGCGGAAGACAGATTCAATAGCTCAGTTAGCACCCACATTATTGAAAGTCATGGGCGTTAAGGATCCGAAGGTTTATTTTGAGCCTTTGGTGAGGTAAAAATCCGTATTTGTTTAGCTCAATAATGGTAGTGCTGCCACGCGGCTACACTATAATCGGTTGCTAACTGAAGAATTAGCGTTTGGTCGCTGCGCGAACATCACTTAATATTCCTGAAGTGCAACCCACTCGGAATTTATTCTGGAAGACACGCAATGCGCGGGGGCAGTGGAGATAATGTGGTTGAGGAACATTTTCTATTAGGCAATCAGGTTATTTGCGTTAATTAGAATAATCTCATATACGCGGCAATATCGTCATAATCAGTGTCATCTAAAAGAGCGCCTTCTTTTGCCACGACTCTTGACGCTGCGTGAGAAGCTTTCCTTGCTGCAGCTTTAAGCTTATCTCCGTTTAGAAGAGCTGTTAAGAATATAGACCAGTACATATCACCAGCACCCGTAGCATCCTTGCCATCACACTGTTCAGGAAGTATTTTTATAGCTCTATTACCCAGACTTATGATAGACCCTTTGCTGCCCATCGTAAGAACTACAATCTTCGCACCAAGATTGTGAAACTTTGCAATATATTCTTTTGGTTTCAGAGGACCGAATATCTCTTTTGCATCATCCATAGACGGCTTTGTAAGGTCAACATGAACAAATACTTTCTTAAGAACATCAAGCGCTTCATCTTTATCAGGCCACACTTTTAATCTGAAGTTAGGATCGAAAGATATCAGTTTACGCTTTTTTTTGGCTTCTTTAAGCATGGAGATTATGGTCGATCTAGTGGGCTCTTCAGCAAGACTGAATGCATTAGTGTGGACCATTTTTGTCTTGTTTATCAAGCTGAAATCAATATCATCAGAATTAAGCTGAGTATCTGCTCCGCGGATTATTTTGAACTCGGGCGTTTCAGGATTCCTGCGTATGAATGATTTTGTAGTTTCGTGATGATCACTAACTTTCACATGGTCGTCGATAATATCATATTTTCTCAATGTCTTAAGAAGAGTCTTGCCATCATCATCATTACCTATCTTTGTGATGAGAAGCGGTTTCTTACCAAGATTCTTCATGTTGAACACTATATTTGCAGGACTGCCGCCAAAGAACTTGTCAAAAACTTCTGTTTCATCCAGAGGCTTATCCTCTTTAGATATGTAATCTGTCAGCAATTCTCCGATACACAGGATGTCAAACTCTCCTTTCAGCTTCTCTATCTTGGTGTAAAGTGTTGCTTCTTCCATCCTGAGTATTTTCTGACATTATTATAAGAAAATCAGCGTTTAGCTGAAGATGATCATGCGATTGTCTCTTTTTATTTCGGTTATTTTATCAAAAGCATCTTTGAATTGTGCTTCATCTACTTCAAGCGGACCGCGTTTAGGATCCATTACCAAAAATTTATTCTCTTTAATACCATAAACTGGAAGGTAATGCGGATTACGCTTATTATCAGGCGAATCCCTGATTATTCCGATGACCAGACGGAGAAGGAGGACATTGCCTTTTTTTAGATGCTTCTTGACTTCCTCCATAGTGAACGTGCGTTCTTCAATAGGAATATCTAATTCTTTAGCCTGATTGAAATGCCTTTGGCTTGAGAAACTTGCAATCTCAATCTCTTTCTTCTTGTAAGACTTGAACTTATAGTTGGGAAATTTGTATTCCCGTTCTCCTACTACTATAGTAGGATTGAGTCCATGTTCTTTCGCATAGACTGCAAGAGCATAAAGAGAACTGCCTTTTGTAGGCAAAGTCGCAGACTTCTGCCAGATATCAAACTCATTATCAACATTAAGATTGAAATCAGGCTTGAAATGATTGATAATCATCGCAGTACTTGCTGCTGCACAAGTATATTTGGTAGTTTGTATGTATGGTTGCATTATTTAAAGTAAAGAGATTTTTATTTAAAAAGGTTACTGTGTTCTGTCTTCTATAACCGCAAGATTCTCTGTTTTTTCCTACATCTTCTGACAAAATGAGTGAATATTTTCTTGAATTTATGGTCATCACTCAACAACATTTCAGGATGGAACTGGAAGCACATAACACTACAATTCTCAGATTCCATACCTTCAATCACCCCATCGTCAGCAATTGCTGAAATCCTGAAACCTTCAGGAATTATTTCCACACCTTGCCTGTGAAGACTATTTACCTTTATTTTATTTTTATTTAACAATCTCTTAAGACAACTTCCTGAAATTAATTTTATATCGTGGCTGGGCTTGTCGTCTTTTACTTTTTGGCAGTGCACTACCTTCTGTTTGTCAAGCAAGGGATTTTCTCTGCTGACTTTACCTCCGAGGACTTCAGCAATCATCTGGTGACCTCTGCATATGCCCATCATAGGGATATTTTTATCATAACACTCTCTGATAAGAAATGACTCAAACTCGTACCGAATCGGGTTTTGTTCTTCAAGCGAAGGAAGAAACTTACTCTTCAACTCTTTTTCAGATAGTGGGGTTATACCTCCACCTGAAATAATTAAACCGTTAATGATATCAAGAAACCTGCTCGCATTGCTGTAGATTGGAATGATAAGAGGTATTCCTCCCCCTACATTCACTGCGTCAATATATCTTTGGTCAACGTAATACTTGTTGTTACTTTTCTCAAAATGTCCGGTTATCCCGATAATCGGTTTTATCTTAAACATTTTACAAAACACCTGAAAAATCTAATCGACAATCCTATCGTACACATTTTTAGGAATCACTTTTTTCAAGCCTTTAGGTATATCCATTTGATGTCCTGCATTCCTGTTTCTTACGATTGAAGCGAGGAACATAGCGTTGATTGTTGCGTCATGATTAAGACCGCAGCTTTGCATTCCTGTGTGGAAGTAGCTTTCAATCACAGACTGCCCGTTTATCTCAATCGCATACATTTTTTCATCATTCCCCTGTATTATGTCACACCTAGCATAGTCAGTTACTCCTGCAGTACTGCACATCTTATCAGCCATTTCTATTAATCTTTGCTTGTAATTACCTTGGGGGACTGCAACTGGCTCGAAAAGTCTTGTACCTTGATCACCATCTTTAAGCTCCTTGCTTAATACTTTAGGAGGATTTCCATCTCCCGTGTAGAACATCTCTGATGGTCCAATTATCCTATTATTGTCAGAACCAATCACTGCCACGGTGAATTCTCTCTTATGTGTGCCGAGAAATTGTTCTGCAAATAAGTCTGTGAACCCCTGCTGAGTCAGGTATGCGATAGCTTCTCTGAGGTTTTTACTGTCAGATATCACACATTTTTCATCAATTCCTCTTCCACCACCTTCTTTGCGCGGCTTAAGCAGCACAGGAAAATGACCTTCGATAGTTGACTCGTAATCTCCTATTATGTCAGTGAACCAAGGGGTCAGTATATCTGAATCTGCCCACTTCTTCTTGAGAGCAGTTTTGTCGAGTACCAACTCCAATGATTCTTCATTCGAACCTACATAGGGTATTCCTTCTCTATCAAGCAAACTGTGCACGTTTCTGTCTACTGTCCCGTCTTTATTGTAAGTGTGATAAGCTCCACTGAACACAATGTCAGGATGAATACTTGTTATATCATCGAGCAGTGCATCAGTCGAAGTGACAAACTTGAAGTCCGCATCAATTCCTGACCTGCTTAGGGCACGAATCATCTCTGAATATACTTTGACACCGCTTCCACCTCTTTTGTCCCAATCCTTTGCACTGATCAAAAGCGTTTTCATTTTAGTATTCCTCCTGCCATTGAAATAGTTCTGTAAATATCAGCAGTCCTTTCATATTCCATCATTATCTTCCCTGACCCATCGATAGCATAGCATGAACCACCTACAAATGTTGTCATGATATTGCCTTTCGCGAACGGGTTGTTTTTTAGCATAGGAGCATCCAAAAATCCAGATGTGACCAGTGAATGAAGATATGTAGGATCCATAATGTCGCCATTTCCGTTTATTATTTTCAGAAGATCGCCAGCATCAACTAATAACTCCTGTTTCCTGCAATCTACTTTTTTGTCTTGGCACATGTCAGGTGCTAAGTAGCTGTTCTTAATCGTGTGATTGACTATCTTTGTGCTGTTTATGACATCCTCAGGTGTCGCGACATGATTAGGTTCACTATAACTCACTACGTGGATTATATCAGGAGAAAGTTGCATTTGCAGCATGGTAGAGTTAGCTAATTGCGCACGCGCTTCTTCAAGATTGTTCGGAAAACTTGGAAGCCCTGTCCTTGTCTGGGTGTATACCCTGAAATTATCATCAGCAATTCTATCTATCAATTCTTTTGTTGCCAACATCTTGGCCAGCTCATTTGTGAATGAGCTTTCAGGAGGGACATTGAACATGTATTGGTGTATATAATTATTCACGCCGCATCCTTTAGCTATGCTCGCGCCAAGGACTGCTGAAGCAACAACGAGAGAATCATGCCCCCACCTCATAGCCCAGTGATGTGCTTCAAGTATCTCGACAGGGATGTCTCTTTTTGCATTCCACTTGATCAGGTCAATATGTTCGGATATGGATCTCTCCAACGAGTGCGGGCCTCGCCGGTCCATCGCATTGAACCAGAATATAGGTACTGCTGCCCAGGCATTCCCGAATGATTCTTCGTATAATTCAGCTAGTTTTATCAGGTCGTCTGTCCCTGCGTAAGTCCTCATGATAGGATAATTGCCTCTGCGTGTAGCTCCAAAAAGCGCTTCGAAATCATCAGCACTCCTGACAGGGACTCCTCCCGCACCTATTGAAGATTCATTCTGCTTTTCAGGATGGAAGAAATTCGCCTGCGCATCCTGGTCGGTACCGAGAGATATTACATCAATCAGGCCTGAGTTCGCTATCTGCTCTATGCCATAAATAGTCTTTTCCAAGTTAGGTAGGCCGAAATGTGTCCTTAAAACTGGCGAGGGATTTTTCCAATCAATACGCTTTCTGATGTCCTGCGGAGGAATATACCCGAGGGTGTCAGATTGTTTTTCATCAGACAGGTATTCAGTAATAACATCTTGATTGTTGCCATCGCACACAAGACTAAATATTCCTGATTGCCTGGCAACTTCTGCTACCGGAGGCGTTCCACCAAAAAGGTAATCTATGCTATCGATGCCTGCCGCTTCGCTCTTTTGCTTAAGCTCTGTCAAAGTGTGCTCTGCATTCTCAGGAGTCAGCCGGTAACTCACTGCTACTGCGTCAGGAGACTCCTGTTTTATCACTGCAATGAGTTGATCTACTGATACGGCAGGACCTAGAAATTTTGTCTCGTGACCTGAATCTGAAGCTGTTTTTAGAAAGTTAAAAATTCCTTGAATGTGTACACAATCACCTATTGAAGCTCCGATTATTTTCATTTTGCAGTCATTAGATGCCTTTTGTTAATCATACTCGGAGCGAGGATAGCTCCGGTCGACCTACTATTGATACCCCGACCTTCATGTCGGGAGTAGGTCATTTTTGATTGCTTGGAATACATCAGAGAATATATGTCATCGAAAACTTGTGCTTCTGAAATTCCCAGTTTTTCTAATGTTCTACCTTCGCTCGAGAATTCAATACCTGTTATTCTTTCAGATTCTGATATTAGATAATCCATATTTGGAGTCTTTACACCAATAGCTTTGCCTATGAGAGAAAGTGGGACTAAACCTGTTGGGACGTCTTCAAGAAGGTATCTGTGGAAGAAGGTTTTGGGAGCCATTATGCCTTGGTATGCTGGATTGCCTTGAAGCAGTTCCTTCAACCTGCTAGCATTAAAGCTATATCTTGTGGAAAGCCACTCTTCAAGAGATGGGACCTGAGTTCCTAGGCGAGCGGCTATTGTCTTTCGTTCACAATCCAAATTAGTCATGAACCTTTCAACTATATCATTAACACCTTCTGTGTAGAATTCAAATGATTCTTTTTTAAGGATTCTCATATGGTTCAGCAACATGATTGTAGGATGGAAGACTGCACCTATATTACCAAGACTTGTTTCCATTATATTATTTGCACCTTGCATCTGGGGAAATATATTTTCTAGCATTTTTATGACCATTTCAGTTTTTTCAGGATGCATCGATGCAATAGACACTTCGCTTTTTACTCCGTATACTTGCGCCCTTCCAGGTTCAACAACACGTGTAGCGTAAAGCAGAGTGTTTGTTTCGCATATTGTCATGTCTATATCTCTTACTTTGTAAATCTCGTTCGCAGCTTCAAGTGAACCAAACGTTCTTCCGGGATTAAGAATCATTATCTGTCCATCTTTAAGGTATGGTGCGGCTTGCTTTGCAACATCGCCATGGCCTAGAGCAGTAGTTACTACCATTATTACATCAGCATCAGAAACAGCCTCTTCAATATCTGTTGTAGCAGCTCGTATCGTACCTTCAGCCTTTATTGCTCCTTCAAGTGTTATTCTACGATCTTTTGCAAGATTTCCTAGTCTTTCAGGAGACCTGTTATGAAGAACCACATCATAACCCATACTTCCAAGATGACCTGCAAATGTTTGACCGCCACAGCCTGCACCTAGAATTGCAAATTTGGGGTTGAAATAATTCTTCATCGTAAATCCTCCCTAAAAGGACATGAATCCTTTTTTTTTCTTATTAATCTTATTTTAATACTTTAAATTAAAAAATAAGTTTTAATTTACTTTATCGCATCTATTATGTGCTTTAAAAGGTCTTTAAACTTAATAAAAACACTTTAAAACATTTTTATTTTTGTTTTTAAATATGCTAAAACCCTTTATTAATATTTTCCTTTTGTAAACGTGCTTAAATGGTGAAAAGAAGTCTTTTGTCCCTTTTAGGTGACTTTTTGTCTTATAAATAGGACTTTCTGTGATGATTGTTATTGCACAATCTATTTAACTCACCTTGACTTTTTTTGAGTTATGAAATTATCTGATGTCAAAGGTAAGATAAATGACAAACAGCTTGAAGTTCTTGAGAAAGAAGGTATTGTAGAATTACGTCCGAGCCAGGTCAAGAGTATAGAGTCAGGACTTCTTGAAGGCAAGTCACTTCTTGTCTGCACGCCTACTGCTTCAGGCAAAACTCTTGTCGCAGAGCTCGCTATGCTAAAGATAATACTTGAGAAAAGAGCTAAAGCTATTTACATAGTACCTCTCAAAGCGCTTGCGTCAGAAAAACATCGAGAATTCAAACGCAGATACGGACATCTTGTGAATGTAGGTGTGTCTATCGGAGACTTTGACAGCTCTGATCCTTATCTACATACTTATGATCTGATAATCACAACTTCTGAGAAACTTGATTCACTCCTTCGTCATCACGCTCCCTGGATAAGAGACGTTGGTGTTGTGGTCATAGATGAGATACATCTTCTTAATGATTATGGGCGAGGACCTACACTTGAGATATTGATAACCATATTGAAGCAAGTCCTGAAGAAAGTTCAGTTCATTGGTCTTAGCGCAACAATAGGCAATGAGAAAGAACTTGCAGAATGGCTCGACGCAAACCTTGTGCATGACACCTGGAGACCAGTAGATCTGCACAAAGGAGTATACCATGATGGAACAATAGAGTTCCACTGAAATTAGTTGAGTTGTCCCTTTTTTGTGTCAACATAACATTGAAAAACATCTGTTTCTTAATTTTATATCATGAGAATCTATTCAACCAGCGTAGGAAGAAGATATACAGAAGATATAGACATACTAGTAGAGGATTCATTCCTTAATGACTATACAAAGATACTTCAGTCAAAAGCATTCAGAAGACTTGCTTACAAAACACAAGTCCATTCAATGCCTGACAATCCTCACGTAAGGACAAGACTAGTGCATACAAATGAAGTCATTGCAGTATCAATCTATATTGCAGAACAATTAGGGCTCAACAAGAATCTTTGCATGGCAATAGCAGCAGGACATGACATAGGACACACACCATATGGCCATGATGGAGAAAGGGTACTCTCAAAGTTCAGCGGAAAGTCATTGAAACATTATATCAACAGTGTGGTAGTAGCACAGCATGTTGAGAGAAAAGGAAGAGGGCTTAATCTTACACACGAGACATTAGAAGGCATGATCAATCACTCTCGTGGAGACGGAAAACTCACTGTCGATGATTCACTACCTTTAGAGTATGCAGTAGTAATGTTTGCAGACAAGATAGCCTATACATTCTCAGACCTTAATGATGCAATACGATATGGTTATCTGGATGAGAAATGCCTTCCTGATTTCGCAATAGGTTTGGGTGGTAACCAAAGACAAAGGACGACAACTGTTGTCGACGCGCTTGTCCGTGAAAGCAAGCGAAAAAACTTTGTAAGTTTCAACGAAGGTAAGGTATTTGAAAATTTCAACAACCTAAAATCATTTATGTTTCAGGAAGTCTATTCTAAAAAAGATTTTTCAATACAGAATACAATCCTGCTCAGACTGTGTGAGTTCTTTCAACGACAGTTTAAAGATAAGGAAGAATTTGCAGGCGTACCACCTGAATTTGCAGTCTCTTTATTGACAGACCGAGAAGCCAATTATTATGGGGAATTACTCTTATGCTCAAGAAATCCTTCAGAACAACAGATATCTAATTTTGGAGTGTGGGAAATACTTCCACACTTACGAGGCAAAACAATAGATTACACTAATCCTGATCTTGACTGGGCACAGAAACCAGACAACTTAGTTAAGCAGCCTTGATATTGAACATAGTATAATCAAGAGGTATGCTTCCATCTTCTGAATTTTCGCGAATGTTAACTCCTGACTTCTGCTCAAAATATATATCCTCAGCAAGGTCTGCAGTGAGACCTGCAATACCATTAAGCTGTCCCATTAAATGCATAGCATTCTCTGAGAAATTCTTTCCGAAACGCATTTCTGCATAAAGATGAGATATTAATTCTCTTTCATCTTCAGAATATTCATCAATAATCTTATTTTCATTGCGGATAAACTGCAATTGACCTGTAATATTTTTCTTATTTTTATCTTCTTTCTGTTCTGTATTCTTTTCTTCATAAGAATCAGTATTTACCGGATGTGTATTTGATTGAGCTTTCTTTGCTTTGTCTTTGTAAGCAGGTTCAAGTTCTAATTCTACTTTACTTGCGTTGATAAAACTCTCACTAAATTCCTCTTCACGATGAAACTCAAGATTTTCAAGTTCCGTGCCAGTATATTTCCTTAACCATCGTTCTGCAAGCAATACCTGAGCAACAGTGTTGAAGCCGCCATTCCAATGAAGCTCAACGTCGTCAGCATACTCTCTAGTACCCTCATAGAAAGCAGTGTTGATAAGACCCTGAATAGATATGGGGTTTTTAGCATCAGGAGAAAGATTATAATTATCCACCAAAGATTTTGGCTTGCTATTCCTTATTCGGCTTATAGCTCTACGATATATAGCAGGAATAAAGACTGATTCATCAATATGGTCATAACTTTCCTGTTCAGGCAGTCTAGGATCTTCAATGGTCTGTGTTTTTATCTGCAATCCCAATTCTTTTAATATGTTATTTTTGATTATTGGTGCATTTTTTTTAATCTCTGTAGGTTTAATGGTGTTGGTAGTTGGTGTAACATCTTTACCTTCAATCTTAATCAATCCTGTTCCGAAATAGATAGTCATCAATGCAGCAGCAGCGCCTACGCCAATGATAAGAGCTGGACGGGCAATCTTCTTGTTTGAAGCTTCTTCTTTAAGATCAGTACCTCTGTACTGTTTTTTACCTTTAACTTTTTTCATAGAATCGTCTACAATATTTTCAGCAGGTGATGAAATAGCTTTTTCAGGAATATTTTTTGGAGTGGTATTAGTAGTATCTATAACAAATTCGATAGGTTTTATAGGCGTTGGTATTTCTGGAACTTCATCAATCTTTAGCCTTTTATCAGGAATCCTAAACGGTTTTTTAGTGGCTCTATTTACTGTTGGTTTTGTTTTGGAATCGTTTAATTTTGTCTCGAGAGTTTGGGTTGGTGGTTTGGGTTTCCACGGTTTGATAACCTGTTCTTTCGAAGTAATTATTGTAGGATTATACCCTTTCAAGTCTTTATCACTAGGATTGAATTCAAAGTCAGGATTTCTGTAAGTATTCCTTACAATGGAATTAAATACTGCCCAATTACCAAAGTACTTATTTATAGAATGAACATCGGGAAGATCGTCACCATTCCTAATGGCGCTTTCCCAGCTAATAAATCCAAGCCTGAAATTATTCTTCTCTAAGAATTCAATACCCTTACTGAGCATCTGTTTTCTTATTATCTGTGAATCATCTGTCTCTATTTCAAACACCTTATGTCTTAAATTCTTATAAAAATGTATTTGTTTAGGGCTATTATGAAATCCTACTTAGATTAGTAAGATGAATGCTGCACCGCGACTATAGATGTTCTAAATCAAATCTTTATGTCGAGCTAACTTCTGAAACCGCTTTATTATGCACAAAAAGTTCACCAGAACTTTTTGGAATGGGGTTTAACACCCCACC
>CAZXTQ010000048.1:0-11130 GCA_964643595.1 uncultured Methanosarcinales archaeon | reverse complement strand
CAATTCCACCAGGCATCAACACCGCTGGTGAATACGCCGGTGGAATTGTCGTATTTACCGTTTAGCTGACTTATTACATACGGTGACTTGGGCTAATCTGAAATCCTCAGCATATTGAAAAGATGGATGCCGCCCCTAGCGACTCTATCTAATAAAACGGTTTCAAAAGTTAGCTCGACATAAAGATTTGATTTAGAACATCAATACAAAAGATTTATTTAATTGATAATTTATAACAATAATATGACTATCTGTTTTGAACCTATTGGAAAAGTTGAATCTGAATATAAGAAACCTAAAGATTTGATTTTTGCCTGTGAACAAGGACTCAATACAAAAACATATTCTAAAATCTTGATTAATGAAAAATTTGAGACAGGCCTTTACAAACTTAATGAATTTTCTCATGTTTTTGTAATCTATTTTTTGCATCAAGCAGATAAAATAGAATTGGTAACTCATCCTGGTCCTCCTGATGAAGTTGATTTACCTAAAGTTGGTGTTTTTGCATCAAGAAGCCAATATCGACCAAATCATATAGCATTAAGATTGGTGAAGTTACTAAAAATTGAAAAAAATATTTTATTTGTTGAAGGATTGGATGCTATTGATGGAACAGATGTTTTAGATATAAAACCTTATGTCAAAGGATTTGACAGACCTGACGAGTTCAAAACAGCTGCATGGTATGATTGGTTGGAGATGTAGGCAGACTCCAGCACTCTGGCTCAGTTTGTTCGGTCGGTAAGTTGCGCTATCGCTCGGCTCACTTAACACCAACTTCATTCACAGACGCATAAATCTTGTGCAGGCGCAAGCTAATCTGACCTACTTCCCGACCTAAAATTAACAGTCTAGCCAACTTATTACAGTGAATATATGCCGCCTAGCGCAGTCATTGGAAGTTTATTCAGATTTCACAATCGCATGGTTTAGAAGTATATGAATTATTCTGACGGAGCGCGGCATATATTCGCAGTCTAGCCAACTTATTACATACCCAATACATAATATTTAATAAGTGAGTTGCGTATACATGTCTGTTATTCGGTGTTTCAAACATGTTGAAAAAAATATATTCAAAATTCTTGAAAAAAATGAGGTTGTTTTGTGATGATTAAGCTGCACATTCTAATCTTTCTGAAAGGTATGCTGATGGGCATATGCGACATAATTCCAGGCATTTCGGGAGGAACTATTGCATTCATAACAGGAATTTATGAGCGGCTGATAAATGCTGTCAAGAGTTTTTCTCCAAGATTGGTGTTGGATGTATTTGTTTGGGTATGGAAAAGAGATTCTTTAAGTTTACGCAAGGTCAAGAAAGACCTGAAAAGTCTGGACTTGGTTTTTCTTGTAGTTCTGTTCTCAGGTATATGTCTTTCGATCCTGCTAGCATCTAAATTGGTAAAATTTCTTCTGGACAACCATTTTGCTTATGTTATAGCTTTTTTCATCGGGCTAATACTTGCTTCATCAAGGATTATATTCAGCAAAATCAAGAACCACAACGTGAAGAACATGCTGTTCGGAATCATAGGTCTTGTGTTCGGTTTTGGTCTTTGTTTCTTGATACCTGCTAAGATCGACCCAACCCCTTACTACTTATTCATATCAGGTTTTTTCGCGATATCTGCAATGTTCCTTCCAGGCATTTCAGGAGCGTTCATACTTATGATAATGGGTGTGTATGAATACCTAATCAACGTCTTGCATGATATTTTCAATAACCTGACTGATTTGTTATTTTTTGGGATTGGTGCTATTCTCGGCGCATTCACAATATCCCGAGTGATTAATTTTCTATTTTCAAAAGACCGATGTAAGACGCTTTACGTGCTTTTCGGACTCGTAATCGGAGCGCTCGCGATACCCGTGCGTGACGTGGTCAGAACAACAGGCTCTTTCTCTATATACGAAATTATTCTGGTTTTCGCACTTCTTGTTGCAGGCATTTTTTCTGTGTCTTTTGTGCGCTGCATTGAAAAAAGAATTATCTCGCAAAAGGACTTGCGTAAAAACAAAAGAAAAAACATGTGGCATCGTTAAGTGCTTTGAATATGACCCCCTTCCGAGTATGTTGAAGTGCGACCCACTTTGAACTGTTTGTTGGAATATACTTTTGGAATATACTTACATAGAGGTGGTTCAGGATTTACACAAACCTTGCAACCCTCGGTTGCTTTGGCAAAGCTGTCAAGAATACCTAAACAAACATGAATAACCCTATTTTTCATACCCGCACATATTTTTTATCGGACATTTTTCACAATCTGGTTTCGACCGACAATGTCTCTTTGCATGCTCAACAATCAGTGCGTGATACTCCTGATACACTGCAACGTCTTTTTCCAACACATCTTCAAACATCTTCTTGACATAATCATAACTATCTTTTTCAGCCACAATTCCAAGACGTGAAAATATGCGCTTTGTATAAGCATCGACGACAAACTCAGGAATACCAAACGCATACAGCATAATAGAATCAGCAGTTTCATTCCCGACTCCGCGCACAGCCAAAACTTCTGAACGAGTAGGCACCCGACTATCAAGGCTCAGAAAGAATTCTGCAAAACTCTGAAGATATGCTGATTTCTGATTAAAATATCCTGCAGGCTTGATGAGCGGCTTGATATTCTCTATATCTGCAGCAGTTATGTTTTTTGCACTCAATAATTTAGCTTTCTCTAAAGCCTTTAATGCTTTTTCAACCTGCGGCCATGATGTGTTCTGCGTCAATACTGCACCACAACAAATCTCGAATCTCTCGGAATCATCGCGAGGATAGCTATAATCTCCAGGATGATAACCTTCAACTGAACCTGTTTTTGTTGGATTGCTGCCATCTAAACCGATCAAGGGCCACCATCCTTGCGGGCCGTATGCAGTGTAGAGTTCAGAATATATCTTCTTTATTCCATCCATGACAACTTAAGAAATCAACAGTTAATAAAAATTTTACTCTACAAAATACCCGCCGAGCCTTTGACGACCGTATGTTTCGCTGAGCTCGCGTAGAAAATCTTCATCAGCTCCATCGAGCATTATACCAATCCGCTCTCCGATCTCGTATGCAAATTCTTTTTCGTTCAGATTCATAGCCTGTTCCTCAAGTTCGAACATGTAATCAACATGACTTTCGGGACGTGCGACAAGACCACCGCGGGTTTTCCAGTGGGATAACCCCATCATTCCTGAAGGGATCTTTATCATCTTTTCTGATACTGAAAGTTTTTTAGTCTCGAAGTTAACTGGTCCAGCAGATAACGTAAAACCGTGGTCAGTAGTGTAATCTTCATCACGATGTTCTTTATAATCTACAAAATGTACAAGTTCTACTTCAGAATTTCCGTGATGAAAATATACCATCTTACCCTGTCGGTCAGCAATCATTTTCTCATTTCCGTTGACTATGTTGACGTCCTGGCCTGTTTGGCGTCTTCGTTCTGTCCTGCAATACTTGCCTTTTGGATTATGATTTCCTTGAGCTGAAAGTATTGTCATAAGAGGTATGCCTTGTTGTGTCAAAAACTGCCACTGCACAAGATAATCCTTGGCTCTGAAACTGGATGCCTCTGCAAGCACTGCAGTTTGCCTGGACTGCGAACCTATATTCTCTGTAAGAAGCATATCAACAACAAAGTCCAACCCACCAGATTTAAACCTTACATCGGTCTGTACATCTATATGATCGTATTGGTCAAAGTTTGCCAGAAGTGCTGCCATTATGTTTCCGCTCTGCCATGTGAAATGTCTTTGAGGATGACTCACTTCGCCTTTTGGATGCCTGAAGTGTTCGGATACATAGATATCTCCGCTTCGGATTGTCGCTTTGACATGGCTTACAGGAACACCACAGCCAGGATCAGGGCAGGTGTAATTACGGGACTTAGGATTATCTATAAATCCTGCACGATATATCTTGCCATCTGATTCTGCTGAAAACATAATCAAGAAAAACCAAACACCCCTATTTAAATCTTTCCATATCTTAGTCCCGATAAAGTAGCAAAAAAGAATGGGAAAACTATTTATACACCAAGTATTCGCAAATCTCTACTATAAAATAGATAATTTATCAAACCACTAAAAAAAACATATTCCCAAAAAAAAGAAGAGAAGGGGGTCCCCAAAAAATGGCAAAGAAAAAGGATATTTCTGAAGATGATTGGTTCGAAGATGATTTTGAAGATGAACCAAAACCAAAGAAAAAAAAGAAAGGTAAAAAAAAGAATACAGGCAAAGTCATCGCCTGGATTGTCGCTTTCATAGTGATTCTCGCAATACTGCTTTTCATAAGGTTCAAGTACGCTTCGCCTGCTGAAGAAGTAAAGACCGAAGTTGAACTTCCACCAGCAGACATAGTGGAAGAACAATACATCCCAGAGCCTGAGAAGACTACTGAAGATGAAGGATCAGTCTACGAAGCACCTAAATATGCAGGACCTGATGTCGTGGAGAGAGAAGACATGGAAAATGTATATGAAGTTGTTGATACAACTGCAAACCCTGAGTTGTTCTCTAACATCCGATGTGATTATGACTATGATGCTGAACTCTTGTACATAAGTTTAATACTATACAATGTCCTTGATGAAGAGATCAGAATCAGTCCAAGAGGCGTGCAGAAAGGTTACAACACATACTTCCTCATAAGAGGTATTGTTGATACCGATCCTGGCTGCGGAACTGAGCTTGTGCACCCTGGAGAATATACCGAGTGTAAGAGGATAGGTTTTGAGAACGCAAGGTATGGTAATGCTGAAGGTATCAACAGGATATCTGTCCAGGTGCCTGGTAAAACAGAAGCTCTGCTTGTGAACTGCCCTGAAAAACCCGCTTCAGCAGCTGACGAGTAAGAACTTTCAATTTTTTCTTTTCTTTTTATATATCATTTCTCGCCAAAAGCTTTTTATACACCTAGTTTGATTTCTCATAACACCACGCAATATCATTAAAATGTGGGGGTGCCGGAGTGGTCAAACGGGCTGGGCTTAGGTGAGTCAGGGTGTGAGGAGCATCATCAGATGCTGTGACTTGAAGACACCCAGTAGCTTAGTGCTTACGAGGGTTCGAAAGTTTTCGGCCGCAGGACAGAAACGTCGCGACTGAAAGTCGAGTTCCCCTTCTCCCACATTAAAATTTTTTATCAAACTTATCACCAACACGCAGCGCCTGCAACAATGACCTGCGAACCGTTAATAAAATAATCATAAAAAATAAGTGGTGTGAGCGTCGTGTTACTAGCGCTATGCTGCTTGACAAATCACTGCTTCACAAAGGTGTTCCAAAACATGGATGATAATAAAGACAAAGTTCTTGTCGCTTGTATTATATATGATGATAACAAGCACTGCTTTGATCACTTCTGGAAATCAGTCCAATCTCAGGACTTCAAGAATACAGACACTATCTTTGTAGACTGTTCTGCAAATACTGATTGCAACAACGCACTGAATAAGACTGGTGCAAAGGTCATCAAAGGTGACAGGAAAAGCAATAAAGTTGAATCGCTAGTAGCTGCAAGAAAGATTATAAAAGAGTTTTTCAAGGTCAACAACTACACTCACCTTCTCTTTGTCGAACATGATATCCTGATTCCGAAACAGGCCATCTCACGGATGCTTTTCCATAAGAAAGATCTTATCACAGGAGTCGCTCTCACTAACATGAACTTTGGCGACAAATATGAAATCGCTCCTACGCTTTACGACTTTGCAGAAGAAGGCAGCGTAAGGATTATGGAGCTTAGAGAGATCATCGACGACAGACTGATAGAAATATTTGGAGCGAGCTTTAGCTGCACCCTTATATCAAAAACAGTCCTTAACAAGATTGATTTCCGTTTCTTTGAGAAGTCTATGTCTGGTGATGATGTTGCATTTTTTGCTGATGCAAGAGATGCTGGTTTTGATGTGTTTGCTGATACAAGTATAAAATGCAACAGGTTGGTTAAGCAAAAAGGAGATAAGATGAACGATCTGTTCAGTTTTGACGCATACCCAAAGATAAGGAGTCCGAGAGTGCTTGTGGGTTGTGTTACTTACGATAAGGACGAAGTTTACATAACAGGCATGCTTGAAAGTATACGGTCTCAGGATTACAGGAATTATGATATAATTTTTGCAGATACTTCAGATAGTGAAGAATTCAATGCAAAGCTAAAAGGCACTGGAGCAATTGTGGTTAAGGGAACTCCAAATCTTGATCACAGCATAAAAAAAATCACAGACGGCAGGGAAATCATACGGCAGTATGCCATTGATAAGGGTTATGATTATCTTTGGTTTGTGGATACTGATGTGATTCAACCATCTACTGCGCTTTCAAAAATGCTCGCTGACAGAAAGGATATTGTTTTAGGATTGTATCTTTCACCTAGGAATTTTAATGGGGTTTCAAAAGTGCTTCCTGTTCTGCAGGACTTTTCTAATTCAGAAGGTTACTGTCGCCCAATGGGTTTGCAGGAAGTATTAGATAATAAACTTATAGAGGTTTCTTGTGGTGGTTTCGGATGTACGTTAGTCACAAGGGAAGTTTTATCTGATGTCAAACTCAGATATTATGAGAAATCGATGGCAGGCGAAGATACTGCTTTTTCAGTTGATGCGCGAGAAAAAGGTTTTCGGACTTTTGCCGATACAAGTGTACGATGTGCTCATTTGGTTTTTCCTCCTGGCGATCCTAGAAATCGTAAGTTCTTGTTTGAAAGTTATGAGAAAGGAACTTCATATGATATTAAAGTGGATAACATAGCTAAAGACTGAACAAAACACACATTACCACTTAAACACCGTATGTAATAAGTCTGCTATACAAAGTGAATATGTGCCGCCTAGCGCAGTTATTGGTGACGTAATCAGATTTCACAATCGCACGATTCGGAAATCTGTGAATTATTCAAACGGAGCGCGGCATATATTCAGAGTCAAACTGACTTATTACATACTAAACACCAAAACCCTTATAAACAGGATATAATTCCTTTAACTAAGACAAAAAATGGCAATATCACACCATAAAGCAAAAAGAAGCCCGAGCGGGTCTCGATATACCGCCTGGAGAAAGAAAAAGCATTTTGAGTTAGGTAGCACACCTACTTTAACCAAACTAGCTGTTTCCAGGAAGAAAAAGTCCCGTACACTTGGCGGAAACACTAAGAGACGTCTTCTTTCTGTAGACATTGCCAATCTGATCGATCCTAAGACAGGTAAAGCCACTAAGGTGGGGATTAAGACCGTTCTTGAAAACCCTGCTAACAGATATTTTGTTAGACGAAACATTCTTACCAAAGGTAGCATAATTGAGACTGAGAAAGGCAAAGCAAAAGTAACTTCACGCCCTGGCCAGGAAGGCACTGTCAACGCAGTCTTAGTATAAAAATAATAAACCGCCAGTTCTATATGCTATACAACAGCACAAACAACAAGATAGCGACAGATCTATTTACCGCAGCCTAGCGCAATCATTAAAAATCTTCAATACACAGACCCGCGGAAACAATGACCTGCTCCCCGACCTAAACTTCAACTTTTTGAAGGCTTTCACGCACAAAAAAGTGATAGAGGTCGGAATATCAATAGCAGGTCGACCAGAGAATTCTGAGACCCCAACCTCAAGGTGGGAGTATGGATTCTCTGCGTATCATAAAAACACACAACCGACAGAGTGCCGCGGTAAATAGGTGTATGTTAATCTTATCGTATAACCCCCCAGAAGCCTTAATTCCCCTATTGGAGATTTAACACAACATTTAAATAAGGGCACAAAATCCTGCAGATTGTTTTTATTTTATTTGAGGAGGTAAAAAAATGGAGGCTTCAAGACCTTTAGACGCACTTAACGCTGCTCGTAATAAGAGAGTGATTGTTGAACTCAAGAATGGTACTCAGATTCTGGGTATGCTCAAAGCATTTGACATCCACATCAATGTGGTTCTGGACGATGCAGAAGAGCGGACCAATGGCGAGCTAAAGAGGAAACTCGGTAATGTATTCCTCAGAGGAGATACAATTATACTAATCTCACCAGCACAATAAAATAATAATTAATTTCAGAGGGGAATTGAATGGGAACAGGAACAGCAGCTATGGGAGAACGCTCAGGCAAGAAGACACACATACATTGCAGACGGTGTGGTAAGCATACCTATCATGCACGTAAGAAAGAGTGCAGCAGCTGTGGTTTTGGCGTGTCTGCTAAGATCAGAAAATACACCTGGAACACCAAACGGACCACTGCGAGCGGAAAGAAGACTGTCAAGTGATTTCTATTCAGGTCCTTGTTTTTTTTATTTTATTCAATCAAGTATTCTTTTCAGATAGAGGGGTATTATGGCAACATTAAGCTTGTGTATGATAGTCAAGGATGAAGAAGGATTTCTTGAAGACTGTCTGAACAGTGTTAAAGACATTGTTGATGAAACAATCATCATAGACACGGGTTCTAAGGACAATACTAAATCAATAGCAGATAAAGCAGGTGCAAAAATCTTCGATTTCAAGTGGAAGGATGATTTCTCAAAAGCACGTAATTTCTCGCTTGAAAAAGCGACTTCAAACTGGATCCTGGTGCTTGACGCTGATGAATTACTCGACGAAGAAGGAAAGAAAACCATCCTGGAGCTCATAAACAACAAAGAGCATGCACTCACAAGCATCATAGGTTTCAAGATGGACCAGAGGAGTTATCATCCGAAAGAAAACACCGAAACCATCCCTACGACAGACCAGAATGAACTCAAAGAGATGTACGAAGGCCACACATCCAGCAAGCTTATCAGACTCTTCAAGAACAATCCCAAGATTAGGTTCAGGAATAAGGTGCATGAATTAGTTGAACATTCCATCAAAGAAAATGACGGCAAAATAATAGAAACCAATATAGCAATACACCACTTTGGCCACCTGAAGAAAGATAAGCTGCACACTAAAGCTCAAGACTATGTTGATATCATGTGGAAACAGCTGAAGGAAGACCCTGAGAATCCCCGGTATAACCGCCAGGTAGGTCTTGCTTTCCTGGAAAAAGGGGATAAAGAACGCGCCATGAAATATCTTCTTAGAACTCTGAAATTAGACCCCAAATATCCAGGCATTCTTGCAGATCTCGCCAAGCTATATACTGAGATGGGCAACATACCTAAAGCGATCAAGTTCTTCAATTTCGCTATTGCCACAGACAAGAAAGACACTGCTTCCATGAACAATCTTGCAGTCATTTACATGAACCTAAAAAAGTACGACATAGCAAGAAGGCTACTCGAAACAGCCCTCAAGTTAGAGCCTGAAAACAAGTGTGTCTTAGACAATCTGGACAAGGTCATGAAAAAAAAGCATAAGGACTGAAATCAGCCCACCAAACATACGCCCTTCTAAGTGCACTGCCACCTAGCAGCGCCTAAAAAGAAAGTGTCGTGACAAACATTTAGCTCGACAAACACCTCAAGAACAATCTCAATAGCTGCGTGGCAGTGCGATCCTGATCACGATACTATACCCACACAGACTGCCTCCTACCCTTTATAAACCCCTCAAAATTCACAAAACTCCGAAAAATCCTATCAAACTATATGACCTCCTCAGCCCTCATAACCCTTAAATCAACTAAAACATTTATAAATAAAACCCCTAGATACTCTTGAAATACCCCTACAAAACCCCCTGAGCTTATCGTCGACAAAAAACAAGCACAACACACCACCATCACAATTACTCACTTGATAATGATGAAACTACATACATTAACTAAACAATGCCCTCAGAGCCTTACGCCATTTCTCCGAACAACAACCCCTGCCAACTTACGAAAGCTTTATAAGACATAATCTTAACCTTCTAACTCAATTAGCATCGACGATAAATACACCGACTACGTACTAAGTGACTACAACGAATACAACAAAGACAAACAACAAAACCACGACCTGTGAAGAGGTAAAATGCTTCTTTACAAGTTAAAACATTAAACAACACAAATAGCCTATTCCGTAAACACGGAGGTGTTTAGGTAATGAATGCAAAAAAAGCAATTAAGAAAGTTGTTGCTATGGGTGTCGGCGTTTCTATGTTAGGCGCAACACTACTCGGTGCAACAGCAAGTCCATATGACTTGAGCGAATATCCAACCCCATTTGTTAAGGATGGTATGTTCAACGGTCTTATGGTCGTAGGTGACGACGCTGCTCCAGCAGATATCATTGGCGTCACAGACATCGCTATGAGCCTACAGTTCAGCTCTACCGTTAAGGAGACAATCCAGGTAGCAGGTGACAATGGTGTTATGCTCGGCGGCGACTCTGTGAAGATCCAGAGATCCGGAGACGTGTTGGAACTGAATGAGTATCTTGGTGATGTAACCGAGACACTCGATTCATCAGATGCTGAGGCTTTAAAGAGCTTTACAGTATCTAATGATAAAGGTACAACAGATGTCAAGCAGTACTTGAGATTTGCTTGGGGTCCAGGCACAGTTCCTACTGACGCAGCATATGCCAAGGTGGTATACACCAAGGACGATGATGACAATGTCGGAAGTTTCCTTTGGTACAAGGATAGCGAAGAAGCTTTCAAGTACGAGATGGAATTCGAAGAAGGCTTTGAGTCTGACCTCGATACCACAACAAGGGATCTTGACGATATGGAAGACGAGACTCTCCACATCTTAGGTGAAGATTTCGCAGTTGTCAACACAGACTTCTCCACAGCAGGCAAGCTAACACTTGACTTGATGGGAGGCGCAATCCACGATACACTCGAGGAAGGCGAGACCAAGACTTACACCCTGAAGGGTAAAGAGTACGAGGTCACTGCTCTGATCATCTCTGATTGGGCTGGCGCAAGCGGCAACGCTAAGGTCAAGCTGAAAGTCAACGGTGAGGTCACCAAAGAGCTTTCAGAAGGTTCCACAGAGATCCTCAACGACGGCACCACACTCGGTATCAGGGAAGTACTTCCTAACGAGGCAGGAGAGACTGCAGGCGGCGATATCCTAGAATTCTATCTTGGAGCTTTCAAGATAAGGTTCGCAGATACCGACACAACTGCAGGCACAACTGACGGTACTGTTGAGGTTAATGAAGAAAACATCGAAGATGCTGAAGTGAACATTGAGTTCACCAACACAACC
>CAZXTQ010000047.1:0-11346 GCA_964643595.1 uncultured Methanosarcinales archaeon | reverse complement strand
ATGGTGGGGTGTTAAACCCCATTCCAAAAAGTTCTGGTGAACTTTTTGTGCATAAAAAAATCAGTAAGTAGGTGATTTGTGCGTGATTATCCTTTGGTGTATGTCAAGTGCTGCTTTGTATACTATTCGTCTTTGGTCTTCAGGTAATTTTGTGTATACTCCACGAAGATCGTTGTATATCTCTCTTGCTTCGTCGCACTTGTCGTGCCGTATGTCATCATATGCTTGCTGTATTCGTTTGAGTGCGTCATCAAATTCTGTGCCTGATTTCAAAAGGTCTATCTCATGCCTTATCTGTGCCAGCAATTTCTTGACTTCATCTACGTCTTTCTTTTCATATGTGACCTTTGCCATCTTTATTTTTGGAAGGACATCTATCATCAGGATATCTACCATTGATGTGTCAATGCCTTGCTTTCTTATATCACTTGCTTCTTCTTTCAGTTCAGTTAGGTGTTCTGCCATCAGATCAAGCAGCTCATCCATCTTCTCGTCTTTTGGTAATTCTATCACGACCATTTTTCACCATTGTTCAATTACTCAAGTATTTGTTTTTGAATTTTTATTAAATTTTGTATTTGTTTAGCTGTTTTTGGCTGTGCTGCCACAGCGACGTGCTTGTCTTCAAACAGGCATTTCGAAGTGGGTTGCACTTCAGGAATATTAAGCGATGTTCGCGAAGCGACCAAACGCTATTCTTCAGTTAGCAACCGAATATGGTGTAGCCGCGTGGCAGTGCTGCCATGATTGAGCTAAACAAATACTAAATTTTTATTAAATTTTTGTTGAAGTTTTTTTGAAGTTTTTGTTTAGTTCATTTGTTTCACGCAAACGCTTTCTTGATTTCTTCAAGTTTAGGAGCCCATTCTTTTTTCTTCACGTCAGGAAATTTATCGACAATAGGTGATATTTCGTTAAATAGTTCACCTGCCATCTGCTTGTCTCCGCGTTCAATCGCAGTATCTATTTGACCCTTTAGTTCTGCAATCTGCTCTTCCTTGACTTTGACCTCTTCTGGTGTAAGTTCTTTCTTTTCTTCTTTCTCTTCCTGTTTCGCAGGCCCGTTTGCAGCTGCTTGTTTGTCTTTTTTTGCTTTTTCTTCTTTTGCTTTCTTTACTGCTTCATCGATTGCAGTAGCATCAAGCAATTTTATTTCCAGTTTTTTTGGTTGTTGTCCGACTTTTTCCCACATCTTTTTCACACGAGGAGTCAAACCATCAAGGTATATCTGTACCATGTTAAAATTACCACTCTTCACCTTATCCTTAGATAGTTTGAGCTCGAGACGCATATCAAAAACATCCTGTTTCAATGCTTCAAGCTGATCAAACTCGTAATCCAACTGTTCAATTATCTCATTGTACTTGTTGTACTTGTCCAGTTCATCATCTGTCAACCTGACGACGCTATGCAGAATAGGTCTGAAAGTGACATAGTATGGCTTACCCCGGTTCCAACTGCTGTTCTGCACCATTCCACTGCCAACCGGACTCTTCACCAGACTCTGAATATATTCTTCACCATACTGCATCTTGATTCTGTCCAAATCTCCTTCGTCTCGGGTCTTCATCTGCACTAGTGTGTTGATATTTGCTTTAATCTCACCTACGAAATCAGACAAGACTTGTGATATCAAAACTATTCCTATTCCCCACTTTCGGAATTCCCTGCAACCCCGCTCTATCTGCGTGAAACCTGCACCACTACCTCCAAACTTAGGCAAAATCCTATGAATCTCGTCGAAAACCAGCAAGTACTTCAATCCTCTGAACTCATCCAGCTTTGAATGGAATATCTGCTGGATCATGCTCGCTACAAAAATATCATAATCCTTAGGATCAAGAGTGTTTGTCGTGAATATCTGTATCTCTCCTTCCTTGAGATATTTGAATATGTCAATTATCTCTCTGCCATTCTTCACTGCTTTGATATTTCCGTTGAATCCTCGAGGATCTTTCTTAGGATCCATACCAAACTTAGGATAAAACTCAAGAAACTTCTTATCCTCTAACTTACGAAGCATACCTGACCATTGTGCCGTCGGATCAAAGACTGCAACCGCAGCACCTTTCAAAAGGCACTCTTCAATCATATCCTGCGCACTAATTGACTTTCCTCCACCCGTACTTCCTGCAACAATGCTGTGCACAGTCAACCTATCCATATCAAAATATGCTTTCTTGTTTGTCTCTGCGATGTTGCCAACAAAAAGGCTTCTGTCACCTTCAGATGGAAGTTCGTCGTAGTCTATCTCAGCGTGAAATCTTTTCTTTGCATCTTTCTTTTTCTTGTACACTCTGTATGCCATGTATCCTGTTGTAAATAAAGTTACCATGAGTGAAAGGAACCATATAGGAATAATTCCAAAAAGATTCTGTTCATAGAATTTCTGCCTTATCGTCAATAGCGTGTCTGTTCTTGCAGTCTGTTCGCCATATTCTACAACAACACGGAGTATGTAATCGCCTATTATTGCTTTTGCAGGTATCTTAACAGTCTTCACTTCTGAATGTGAACGTTCTACCATAAAGTTAAGTGTTTCAGAGTATATGCTTTCGTTAGATACTTCATCTCCTTCAAGGAGTTGTAGGGTTATATCCAAAGTTACATTCTGTGGCTGTTCTGAAAAAAGGTTTAGGACATCTAATTTGAACTTCAGATGTTCACCTCTAACGATTATAGGTTCTAATAGGCTTACATCAACTATAATACTTGCAACACTGAGGCGATCAGTACCATACGTCTCGACCGATATAGGTATCCTTTCGTTGACATCTCCAGTGAATACCAGTTCACCTTCGAAATTACTCTGGTTAGATCCTTTGCCAAAGAACTGAAGAGATATCTCTCCTTCTTCTCCAGGAGGTATAATTGCAGATGTATTCTTGATCGTTACGAATTGTGATATGTTTCCTTCAACTGCTGCAAAGCCAGTTATTGGAACCGCATTATTATTCTTTATTGATATGACTTCTTCAACCATTTCGTATGTCTTGATTTTCTGTCTTATCTCGCTTGGTTCCAAATCATAACCTGCAAATACTATTGTTGAAAAAAGTGCTAACAAGACTAGCAATATGAACACAGCTCGCGCTGGAGCTCGCGCTGAATATGTGCGCCCGGTTGCCCAATCTGTTTTGTATTCTTTTTTCATTTCAATCGATTCAATCAATTGTTTAACATCATTTCAATAATCCTATCTGCTTATTAACGTTAATCATATGTTTGTAAGCGACCGGTTTCTGTTGTACCGGTAACGTCTTGTATAATGCTGCCATCTGGTTGTAGGTTTGTGTTGCTGCACTCTTGTTTTGGTTCTTTAGCAATTGGTTTGCCTGCATGATTAATTTAGTGAACTGTGCTGTTGCTCCGGAAGACGCAGGTAATGAACTTGTAACTGCAGGTTTTGACTGAGCAGGATTTTGCGAGGGCACTGGTTGAGCAGCAGGTTTTGCAACAGGAGCAGGTTTTGGAGCAGGATCCACAACAGGAACAGGAGGTTTAACTTTTTCAAAAGATGTTTCTGGTACTGGTTCTGCAGACGCTTCACCACCTTCTGTATGAGCTTCTTCCGCAGATGCTTCTTCCACCGGCACTTCTTCCGCAGGTGCTTCTGCAACTTCGGCTTCGGCAGCTCCACCTTCTTCTTTTGCTTTCTTGGCTTTTTCTTCTTTTGCTTTCCTGACCGCTTCGTTGATGTCTGAAGCATCGAGTAGTTTGATCTCTAGTTTCTTTGGTTGTTGTCCAACTTTTTCCCACATCTTTTTCACACGAGGAGTCAAACCATCAAGGTATATCTGTACCATGTTAAAATTACCACTCTTCACCTTATCCTTAGATAGTTTGAGCTCGAGACGCATATCAAAAACATCCTGTTTCAATGCTTCAAGCTGATCAAACTCGTAATCCAACTGTTCAATTATCTCATTGTACTTGTTGTACTTGTCCAGTTCATCATCTGTCAACCTGACGACGCTATGCAGAATAGGTCTGAAAGTGACATAGTATGGCTTACCCCGGTTCCAACTGCTGTTCTGCACCATTCCACTGCCAACCGGACTCTTCACCAGACTCTGAATATATTCTTCACCATACTGCATCTTGATTCTGTCCAAATCTCCTTCGTCTCGGGTCTTCATCTGCACTAGTGTGTTGATATTTGCTTTAATCTCACCTACGAAATCAGACAAGACTTGTGATATCAAAACTATTCCTATTCCCCACTTTCGGAATTCCCTGCAACCCCGCTCTATCTGCGTGAAACCTGCACCACTACCTCCAAACTTAGGCAAAATCCTATGAATCTCGTCGAAAACCAGCAAGTACTTCAATCCTCTGAACTCATCCAGCTTTGAATGGAATATCTGCTGGATCATGCTCGCTACAAAAATATCATAATCCTTAGGATCAAGAGTGTTTGTCGTGAATATCTGTATCTCTCCTTCCTTGAGATATTTGAATATGTCAATTATCTCTCTGCCATTCTTCACTGCTTTGATATTTCCGTTGAATCCTCGAGGATCTTTCTTAGGATCCATACCAAACTTAGGATAAAACTCAAGAAACTTCTTATCCTCTAACTTACGAAGCATACCTGACCATTGTGCCGTCGGATCAAAGACTGCAACCGCAGCACCTTTCAAAAGGCACTCTTCAATCATATCCTGCGCACTAATTGACTTTCCTCCACCCGTACTTCCTGCAACAATGCTGTGCACAGTCAACCTATCCATATCAAAATATGCTTTCTTGTTTGTCTCTGCGATGTTGCCAACAAAAAGGCTTCTGTCACCTTCAGATGGAAGTTCGTCGTATTCTACTTTTGCATGGAATCTTTTCTTTGCTTCCTGGCGCCTCTTTATCTCTTGTGCTACAAATACACCCATTGCCAGCAATGAAAGCAAAGTTGCTAATAACCATACAGGCATAACTCCAAAAAGGTCGTATGAGTAATAAGGGTCTCGCACAGAGAACAATGCATCTGTTGTTGATGTAAGTCCTAGATAGTCTGCCTGCGCTCTGACTACATAATCTCCAGGTGTAAAGTCTGATGGTATAGGTGTCTGTCCGACAAGTGATGTAAATGATTCAAGAACTATTGACTTTTCAGATACATTGGAGAGCATAGTACCATTTATGCTTGTTACATAGAATTTAAGCTGGACAGGATACATCTTGTCCGTAAAAAGATTTACAAGATCAAGTTTATACTTAACAGGTTCTCCTCTGACAACTGATTTCTTGAGTATATCAAGATTCATCATCAGAGTCTTTATCGGTATCTTTCCTTCCTTGGATATCCGTATCTCTACCGGCAGGGTGGTATTTAGTCCTCCTGATATTAGGAGATTTCCTTTGTATACTCCAGGTGGTTTTGTTCCCATTATTGATATGTCTACTTCTCCATAAGTATCAGGCATTATGTCTATAGAGTTCTGTCCGATAGAGAATATTTCGTCGACATCTCCTTCTACCTGAAGTTCGACGCTCATGGATTTTTCCTGGAAGTTGTAAAATGCTAATGTCTGCTCAAAGAATGAATCTTGTCTTATGTGAGTCTTTATCTGCCTTATTGAAAGGTATGCTGCTATTTTGCCTTGAGTATTTAGAATCACCATTCCAGTTCCATTTTCTGTTCCTGGTTGTGTAAGGACTTTTTCTGTATCATTTGTGATACCTATAGGTCCTTCTTCTCCTGGCGGTTCTGTATATTCTCCAGGACCCCCTGGTGCTTCTGAATAAAGTCCATCAAGAAGATTAGACTGGTTCATGTATATATCATATCTTATCATGGATTCAGGTGTCACTTCATTTGTTCCGTTAAGATATCCAAGCGAGGTATCATAAAGATCTTTTGTAGCAACTATGTAGAAAAAATCATATGATGGTACACTTATCTCATAATATCCTGAATCATTTGCTACTGTTGACCATGAACCCACATAGACTGTTACATTTTCTATAGTAGTATTGCTTGCATCTTCATATACATATCCATATACAGTCCCATTCGGTCCGAATATTCCCGGAAGTTCTGTCATTATTATATTATGATTTGTAGTCTCGAACTGAGTTACATTCGCATAGCTGACATTTGTTCTGTAACCATCTGCAATGGTAACCAATGTTGCGTTTCCTCCAAGAGATACCACTGTATAATTTCCATCTGCATCCGTGACACCATTAAATACTCCTGAAAAAACAGTTGCGTTCTCTATGGGATTACCAAACCTATCCGTAACCTGACCATCTACAAACCCATAACTTGTTGATCCGGTCTGATTCAAAGTAGGAACCATTGAGAAATTATGCTTGTTTGTCTGATTGTTCTGTATATCTACTAGTCCGACATAATCGAAGTAATCAGATTTTATACCTAATAAGAAATTCTCTCCTACTCTTGCCAATAGTCTATAATATCCTGATGCATTAGTCTCAGAAGTGCCTTCACCAAGATATACTGTTACGTTCTCAAGCGGATCTCCTGTAAGTGCGTCTGTGACATATCCTTCGAGTGGTGTATATGTCCAATAATTTCCTCCACCAAACTCATCTGTAACAGGATCTGGAAAGAAATAATATGTTATGTTTGTCCTGTTGTATGGTACAGGAACCATCACTTGGAAGTTATGCATGTCTCCGTCAAATCCAGGTATTGCTGAACTAGCATTACAGCCAAAGAATATATGTCCTACTGCATCCTTCAATGCTACCTGGTGAAATATGTTTGTGGTTCCTCCAACTGTCTTTGTCCTTATTCCGGGTCCTGTGTATAAAACGCCACCTAAATTCACAGAGAATGTTTCATTCCAGGTCTGTGTTGCAGATATCCTTTCACTCGTATCGATGCCTATGAATGCATCCACTTCCTCTGTCGTAGCTGCGGTAACATTAGTGAGATCAAGATCAGAATATAGGACAGGACTTATGTAGATATCATATCCTGATTTTCCCATGTTGTTGAATATGAGTTCTTTGACAGTCGTACCTCCACCTGTAACTGTCTCGTTCCAGTTTGTCTGATTGTTTGTGTAGTCGAGGATTGCTGTTCCTGCAAATCCGTGCCATGCATCTGCAGTATAAACTTGCCGTATAGTCATTGCTGTTATCGTCCCGGCTCTCGCTGCGTGATAGTACCAGCCTATAAAATCATCTAGGAAGATCATACCTAACATAGGCAACAGCAATAGCAGAGCTATCGCTAAACCTAACAGTACACGATTCGGACGTGTGTTTTTCTTCATTGTTTCTTATACAAAGAACAACAGCTTAGTGAAGTGAATTTTCGAAAAGCTTTTGGTGTAGCTTGATGCATCTATCACTTACTGCTGGTCTATGCGTTTTTTCCAGTTGGGTATATAATTTTTTAATTTCAGAATAATGAGTCTGTGCTTTATTCGCGTTTGAGTTTTGTAGGTGTAGATTTGCTTCATTGATCATATTGTTTATTTTGGTAACCAGTACCCTATTGTAGACTTCTTTGGTATGTGGATGTATCTGGCTTTTTGCTTCTGGTGAAAGTAGTTTGTAAGCACCCATTATGTGCGCATATGTCTCATGTGCTTTTTCGTGGTCGGAGCTTTCCGCGTGTCTGTATGCAGATACGACCAGTGATTTTATGTGTGCAAGTTCATGGTGGATTGCCTGGTCTTCTTGTGCTACAAAAGTCTTGATTTTGTTCACCAAACTGTCAAATGTTGATTCCGGTCTGTATGCTGTATCTGTCTGGTATGCTGCTTTCTGTGGATTGTTCTTTGTCTTCCAGTCTTTATACCTGTCTATGAGTTCAAAGTGGTAGACCAGATATGCTATCAGGAGTATTATTATGAGTGCTATCTGTGCAGCCATCTTTGGATTCTCGATCTTTAAGCTTGGTAGTATTGAAAAACCAGTTACGCCAGGAAGGCCTTTGACTCCACCCTCTGTCGGTTCATGGAGTATTACATGTTTTGTTTTCTTAAGGTCTTCTATGCTGGCTTCTCCGACAATATAATATGCATAGCTGCTCAGGTCTGCTGCAAATCCAAGTATAGGATCATCTTTTATTATCTGGAATTCTGTTATCTTGGTTATATCGCTTGCGCTCTTGGCCACTTCCTTAGGAAGATATTCTATGAGTTTCATGTCATCTGTGTCGACAGGTGATTTGGTTATCTTGTTTATGACCAGTCCGGCTGTCCTCTCCTGTCCGTCAAGAGTAGTAAGGGTAATCACACTGAGTCTGGTGGTTATTGTTATGTCAGTTTGAAGTTGAGTATTTGCTTCAATATAGTCTTCTTTCTGTCCTTTCGAGTATTCTAGTCCTTTGAATCTTAGATATTCTACAGATAGCATATCTATGTCTGAGGATTTTGGGTAGTCTACAAACTCGGCAGTGTCCTGTACTTCGACTTGTGTCAATAATGTATCGAACGTCGCCAATTCTTTTTCATTATTGTCTAAGAGTTGCTGTTTTGTCTCTTCATCCATATCTTTTGATGTTTCAGCATTTCCAAGATCTCTTATCATCTGTCTTATTCTTTTCTTTGCTTTCTGGAGATTGGGTTCTACTTCAAGTGCTTCGAGCGCATCTTTGGTTGCTTTATCAGTAGTGGCTATATTCTCTATCGCAGCACTTATCCTTGCTAGAAGTTCTTCTGCACTTTCCATCACTGTTCCTGCCTGTTCTGTAGCTGCTTTCTCTTCTTCTGTTTTTGGCGTGTAATTGGTTATTGCAGTATTGTTAAGCTCAACTGTCAGCGTCTGATCTCCGGTTATGTTCATGATTTTCTTGTACCATTCATATCCTTCTTGTCCGATATATATCCGAGTCTTCCCTTCATATATTTCAAACACTGATTTTCCTTCAGCATCAGTATCTTTTCTCTGGTCATTTACTTCTACTTTCACATCTTGGAGAAGTTTTCCTGTCTGGAGTTCTTTAACGATGATTGTCAGGACGTGTTGGTCGTATATATTTATCTTCTGCGTGTCTGTTGCAATATTGCTTTTGCTGTCTGTTGCAGTCAGCTTTACAATATATTCGCCTACTGTGCTAAATGTATGGTCTACGCCAACTCCATTTGTGCTGGGTACAATCGTACTTCCATCATCAAAATCCCAGGTGTATGTCACAGGTCCTATTCCTCCTGTAGCATTTGCTTCGAAATTAAATGTTGTGCCAGGCTCACCATCTGTCGCGTTTACGTCAATGTATGCGTTAAATCCATTGGTAACTTCAAAAGAGGTCTTTACTATGTATAAATTTCCCCCTTCAGAAAATATTCCATCAATGTTGTATGTTCCTGCATTATCTGTAAAGTTTATCATCTCTATGAGCGGATATGTGGATCCGGTAAAGTATCTAAATGTGGAATCATGAAGTGGTGGGTCGATGAATAATGTGAGGTTACTGCCTGCACGTGCTTCTATCATCATGTAGCCACTTTCACCCATTCGATAATTTTTCTTGTTTGGTGTTATGTTGAACTCGCTTGGTGTTCCTGCACTTATGTAGAATACTTTTTCTTCGCTGCTGCCGATGTTTCCTGCTGCGTCTTTGCAGCTTACATTCCAGTCGTATACTCCGTTTGTCATTCCAGACATAGAATATACATGTCGTGTGTTATTGGTGACTACTAGGCTTGATGTCTCTAGCGCTCCGTTCACTGAAAGGCTACAAATCAGTACAGGATATTTTGTATCAACTGCTGTGAAGTTGAGATCTATCGAATCTGTTGTACTGACGTGATAGTCAGGAGTATTAAGGGTTATTACAGGGTTATCAAGATCCACAATAAAGCTGCTCGTCGGACTTGTGTTTGTTGTGCCATCGTTTCCTGCGCAGTTGACATTCCAGGTGTGCGTGCCTGATGATATGTTGAAATATGTTGTTATCTCTGAATCTACAAGTGTCGGTATGTTTGCTCTCTTGACAGTTCCATCAACAGTGAGATTGCATAATACTGTTGTGCTTGAATTGTATTGCACTGAGTAGTTGAATCCTATCCTGCTTGTGCTGGTTATATATTCTCCATCAGCAGGGTACAACAAAGTAAGTCCTATGTTTGCATAGGTTCCAGGATCCACATCAGAGAATATAACTACCTCGAATATCTGTGTTGATAGATGTGGTGCTATCCAGCTCATCCTGTCGTATTTTCCGTCGCCGTTTGTATCATAGAATTTCAAGTCAAAGCCAGGATCTTTAGTCATATCCTTCTTGACGCCTCCGAGATCCCAGTATAGTTTGATCTTGGAGCTTACTTCAGACGGATTCATCTCAGGTATGTCTGTATATGTCAAAACATCTTCATAGTGCATGTCACTTGATACTGTGACACTCTTCTTAAGTGAGTCTCCATCTCTGATCAATATAGTCTCTTGTTTGTCTGGAGATTCTGTGCTGTACTTGATAAGATATGATCTTGTCTCCATGAAATCAAGTTCATCCGTTATTGTAATTTCTCCGTCGCTGATCTGTACTTGCATCTGTATGTTGTTCGAGGTGTCAGTTACAGCAACATTTGATGCCTCTTGGGGTATTGCTACAAGGAGTTGAGATACAGCATTATCGTATAGGTTCTGTACATCGACTTGTTTGACCCACCGTACTGGTTGTCCAACTTCTGCAGGTAGCTGTACTGCGTTGTATTGTTCACTTGGTGTACCTGCCTGAGTTAATGTCACATCGTTGATTGATGTTACTTGTGCGTCAGCCGGTATTGCTGATGCTAAAAAGAATACTATCATAAGTGTTAATGGGATGATGAGTTTCACGTTCCGGTCTGTATTATATTGTATCATCCGATAGTCCTTTTATCCTTTGAGTAACTGGTCTTTTATTCTGTCGAGCTCGTTAATGAGTTGTTCTTGTGCAACAGTCTCGGTCTTTGATTTAACAGCGGATGCTATGTCGCGTCTTAATTTTTTTATCTGATATGATTGAGGGTCCTTTGCTTCTTTCCACTTGTCTCGCACTATGCTTCGCACCTGTTCTGAGACATCAAGATAGTGGTTATCTTGTGCAAGCTTTTGAAGTTCTGAGAATAATGACTTAGGCATCCTTATCGATACAAGAGAATTGTTTGATGGTGGCTGGACTATTTTTCCACCCCCATAGTGTTTACACTGCTCGAACTATCTTTCATATGGTCTCGCAAGAAATCTCGTATGGCTTCTGATCGGGAATTGTATATTCCTTTCTTGACTAATTCATCTATCCAGGAAATGGTTTCATCTGGTAATCTGACATTAAGTACGTGTATTTTCTGTGCCATTAGTTGTCACATGTGCTTCTTTTTTCTCAAGATGTTATGCACAAAAAGTTCACCAGAACTTTTTGGAATGGGGTTTAACACCCCACCA
>CAZXTQ010000046.1:9589-11625 GCA_964643595.1 uncultured Methanosarcinales archaeon | reverse complement strand
AAACCCACCTAACAGACATCACAGACAAAAAAAAAAAAAGAAAAAAAACCATATTAGTTTATGAAAAAGGGTTCAATTATCCGCTCCATCCTATGTTAAAGAAATAAATCAGTTTTAATAACAACTCAACTATCTAGAGAACATTCATTCATAGAAAAACATTTTATTTTCCACTAATAGCTCTTTGCCACATAGATGTTGCACTTTGCATCCTTTCCACATCTGATGCATTTTGCACCAGAAACAACAGGTCGGTCGAAAGGACTGTTAAGTGTCTTTGCTCCGCCGCTTTCTTCTTTGATGTAATCTTCGCATTCACCGTCATTGCAGTATGGAACTAAAGCCATCTTCTTATTAGCAACTGCTTTTTTCAATTCTTCCATATCTTTTACATCAACGACTGCTCCATGGAAGTTTTCTTCAGAACGTTTATACAATATACGATGGATGTCATCAAGTATGGTTCGTGATGTCTCGACTATATCTGAGGTCTTAACAAAGTTCTTTTCGCCATTATCTCTACGGACCAACACTGCCTGATCTGAATCAAGATCTTTCGGACCAATTTCTATACGTAATGGCACTCCTTTCAACTCCCATTCATTGAATTTCCATCCAGGCGTATAGTTATCTCTATCATCAAGATGAACTCTAAATTCAGCAGATGATAAATCAGAAACAATCTTATCTGCTCTATCAAGCACTGCCTTATTGTCGCCACTCCGTAATATAGGAACAACAACTATTTGTTTTGGTGCAATTGGCGGCGGAATAACAAGTCCTTTGTTGTCTCCGTGCATCATTATCATAACTCCTAACATACGTGTAGTGATTGCCCAGGTGTTCTGCCAAGCATATTCTACTTTGTCGTTCGGATCGGTAAATTTTATATCATATGCTTTTGCAAAGTTTTGTCCGTCATGGTGGAAGTCAGGTCCTTGAATTGCCTTACCTATTGGCAAAAAAGATTCGATAGAACAGGTATAAACTGCTCCTGCAAATTTTTCTTTCTCAGATTTATATCCTGGTGAACCATAAATCGCCATTACATCTTTCAAAACTTCGAGATACATGTTGAGTATGGGCATACGTTCTGCTTCTGCCTCTTCTTTTGTCGCAAAGACTGTGTGTCCTTCATTCCACAGGAATTCACGTGTGCGTAAGAAAGGCACTGCATGCTTAAACTCCCACCGAACAACATTATTCCACTGATTAAGACGTAAAGGCAGATCTCTCCATGATCGTATCCATTCTGAGTATGCAGGATACATTATTGTCTCTGATGTTGGCCGTACTGCAAGTCTTTCATCAAGTTTGGTTTCGCCCGCATGAGTTACCCAGGCAACTTCTGGCGCAAATCCTTCTACATGTTCAGCCTCACGAGAAAGATGTTTTTCAGGAATAAATAGCGGAAAATATGCATTCTGAACACCCAATTTCTTTAGTCTTTTATCGACTTCTTTCTGAACTATCTCCCACATGAAATAAGACCCTGGTTTGAATATAATACAACCTGAAACATCAGTGTATGCCATAAGATCTGCTTTCTGTATGACTTCAGTGTACCATTTAGACACGTCTTCTTCTTTCTTGACGGTTATTGCTTTGTTCTTTTCTTCTTCTGCCATTTTAACCCAGTATAGAGCTTTATGATATTTATAGTTATGTTATTTTTTCTTTGCACTTTTAGATACTGACTTAGACACTAACTTCTTTGCTTTCTTTTTAGGTTGTGATTTCTTAAGCGTTTTAGATTTTGTATTTTTCTTCGCTGCTTTTGGCTTTAATTTGGATTGGTTTACTTTATTTACAGGATTCTTTCTCTTTATCTTGTTCTCGACCTTCGAATGCTTCTGTCCATGTTCCATACGCCAGAGTATCTTGCTCAACAAGCCCATCACTCCATAAGATTCTCTTTTTGTGAGCATTGCCTTGCCAAGGACTTTCTTCCAAAGCAGTTGCTGTGTCTCTTTCTTTTCGCGAGTCTCCCAGTCCATCCGAGAAAATATGTCCTCGAACATCCGCATGATTTGTTC
>CAZXTQ010000046.1:0-9579 GCA_964643595.1 uncultured Methanosarcinales archaeon | reverse complement strand
GCTCGACCTATCGGTGTTATGTGCTTTGTGATGTCAGTAGAAGACAGTCCTTTATGTAATTCATACAACAACAACACAACTGCATGTGATATGTTTAGAGTAGGGTATCCGCTGTGGGATGGTATCGTAACAACAAAATCACATCTTGATATCTCTTCGTTGAACATTCCATGCGATTCGCGACCGATGACCAAACCTATCTTTTTGGAAATATCAAGAGGCTTAAGCTTCGCGGCAAGTTCTGAAGGCAGTATAGGACTGCGGGATATGTTATAGTCTGTACCCATCTTTGCTGTTGTCGCGATAAGATAATCATAATCATCTACAACAAAGAAGTCATTGACTTCTGCATCGTCCAATATCTGTTGTGCATGCTTTGCACGATTACGCGATTCTGTCGCTAGATGATTGCAGTGAGGATTTACCAAGACTAACTTAGTAAATCCAAAGTTCGCCATTGCTCTAGCAACTGCTCCGACATTTCCGGCTGTTACCGGTTCCAGAAGGATTACATATATCATGGTACTATATTATGAGTCCACCAAGGAATTTTATTGCTGGCCAGAATAGATTGATTACCAAAAGCAATAGTGTTGCTACGCTTATCTTTCTCCACCAGACATTGCCCTTAGTCACTCCTTTAATCTTTTCAAGTGTGACCTGCAGCATCCTGCCTCCATCAACAGGTCCGAGAGGCAATAGATTTGCCAAGCCGATACCGAAACTCAAAAGTCCGGTTATTGCGAAAAGTTCTCCAAACCATGCAAGTATAATGTGCAAGACACGGAACCATAGTGATGTGTTCTTAAGTTCTGTTGCTGCTTTGCTTGATGCCATCACGCCTAAGTATCCTTTCTTAGGATTCTGTGGATTTTCAGCAGTAAGGAATGTGTATTCTTCACCATTAGCTGTCAGTGTTACTGACTCATCAGGGCGGACATCAGACAAGAGCATAGTGAAATCATCATAGTTCTTTATTGTTTGTCCATTGATGCCTGATACTATCATATCTCCTGTAAGTCCTGCGTCTGCTGCAGGATAACCCTCAGTCACTCCGACTATAGTTACGCCTATCTGGTTTTCCATTGCTCCAAGTCCTGGTGCAAATGCATAAGTCAATAAGAAAAGGCAAATCAGCGCCAATAATACGTTGGACCAGGGTCCTGCTGCGTATACTGAATATTGTGTTGTATCCGGTGCTTTTCTGAGATGTTTTTCTTCGGGTTCTACAAATGCTCCCATAAGTGGCCCCATGAAGAATATGCCTGATGATTTTACAGGAATCTTATGTGCCCTTGCGACGACTCCGTGTGAGAATTCGTGGACTAATATCACGATGAAAAGTGCAATCCATCCTATTATCAAAGGTATTGTAATTGGGCTTCCAGGTATCTTTACGCCTGGTATGACCACGCTTACTGCGGATGTTGCGCTTGGAACTGTTAGAAGATTGAATATGTTCTTGAGTAAGAAAAACACAATCACAAAGAGTCCAATGTATCCTGCTCCAATACCTATATAACCGATGAACTTGACAAGTTCGCGATGCTTCTCGCCGATGCTATTCATCAGCTTAAGACCGATCTTTGTCCTGTACATTGCCAGGAACTTGTGATGTATGTCAAACTTCTTGCGGAATATAAATACAAGAAGAATGATTGCTGAGTAGAATAATATAACCCATCTATAGTCTTGCCAAAAGGTCATTTTTGCAGCTCACTTCTTTTTTTTGGATAAAATCGTGAATGGAATATTCATGATAAAAAATTAAAACATATTGAAAATATTAAAAATATTAAAAGGAAATATTAAAAGGATTTACTTCCTTCTTTTAGGTTTAAGCGTTGATGCTCCACACTTCCTACAGCTTACCTTTCCTGCTATGACTTTCAGGTTTGGCGCGCGTACTTTGGATTTGCACCTTCTGCATACAAAGATATTTGTGAATTTCCTTGCTGCTGCTTCATCAAATTTTGCCATTGTTAAAACCTCAGGTTTTTACACCATAGAATCTTTGATTCTACGATTTTTATTCAGCACCTTTCACTTGTTTCATCACTTTATCAGTAAGTATTGTCCAATATAATATCTCGCAGCCTTCTGTAATCTGATCACTCAGCTCATCTGGTATTGAAAGGTCAAATGTCTCGTAAGTCTCTATATCCATTACATTCGCGTGGTCTCCTGTGATAGATAATACTTGTGCGGATCTTTTGCCTATTATAGGGACATCGACATGGTCATGTCCTGGCATGACAACAACTCTTTTTTTGCCATCTATAAGACCCACTCCAGTAATACGGCATTTTGCATGTCCGTGTTTTCCTGGTCTTGATATCTGATTTTCAGTAACCTTAGATGCTACGCCATCTATTACCATGAAACTGCCTGGTTTCATCGCGCCTGCATCACCTTTCTTTATTTCGCCTTCAAATTCCATAATTATCACGTATTTTTGCTTAATAGACCTATTTCAAGTATATTATATCTTTTTGACTGGGTATTTATAAATATTGTGGTGAAAGGCCTAATGTAAATAGATTTCATGAACTTCTGTATTATTTGTATAGAGTTGTTCCCTAATTCTATAAGCCTCTTCCAGATGATTCTGGACTCTCATCCGAAAATCGAATACAGGTTTTACACCATTCAGGATAGCTTTTCTGGATAATGAGACAACAGTTCCATCAAGAAAAAATATTGTTGTGGTTCCTATTTCATCAGCAGCTATTGCCGAGATCTTTTCCTCTATATCTGCAACATATTGTGCATGAAGCATTCTTTCTATATTGGATTTATCTCTAAAATCAACCATGTAAAAAAATAGTGATTCACGAATTATAAATTTATTGAAAATGACCTACTCCCGATCTGAAGGCAGGGGTATTGATTCTCTGTGTATCATCAAAAAATTATCAAAACCATTTAAACAGTTTCTTGCGGGTTTTTTCAGCCCATTCTTTACTGCCAATCACCGTGTCAGCAGTCTTTTCCTGTTTTTTCCGGTAGTAAGCCTTTGCTTTTTCCCTGCCGACAACCCTGCTAAGATCTTTCTCTATAGAATCTCGATTTTCGAATACTTTCTCAAGTCTCTTGAAACGAGCATCATGATAATATGTCTTGGATCCTGATTTGAAGAACTTTCTCTGCTTGTGTAATATCTCATGGAACATGACATAATCTACATATTTGGTATCATCAACTTCTTTGAATGCACTACTTATAGTTACCGTATCATTCTTGAAGTCGTAGCTTCCGTAAGTTGTAGTTGAGAAACCTCCCCATACTAGGTTTGGCATCTCGACGAGCCCTAAGAAATATCTTTCATTTATTCTTTCAAAACTCTTTTGTAGAACAGGATCCACCCTATCTTTCGGAACTGCAAGATGCAAACTCTTTACAAAATTGTTATACAGATCAACGTAGAGTGAAGTCTTTCTGATCTTGAGCAGTTTCTGCATGAGTTCCTGTATCAGGCCCATCTGTATCTCATCAGATATTCCATACCATTTTCGTGACATCTTGAATGTCATGACTCCGCCTTTTAGCTCAACATGTGCTCCGTAGTCTTTGAATCTTCCGCTGTACTCGACTCTGAAAGAATATTTCCTTTCGGAGTCAGGGAATAGTTCAGAATAAGCTTTCTCTGCTATGTTTTGTTTGTGTTCCATTGTAGGGGTAGTTAGTCTGCTCACCTCTGTGAATATATCCAAAAAATAAATACGCAAAAACTGAGAGGAAGACAAAAACTTCGAGCTCTATTCGGATTTCATTTCATACCTGAGTATTGCAGCTACCTGGCCGATGTCTCGTAGCTGTACTCCTTCTCGGGTATCTGTTGATATGATCCTGACTTCTGTGCCGAGCTCTTTTGCTTTTTCCTCAAACATCTCTATCTCATCTTCGTCGAGAGATTCTGATACCAGAAGTATGTCCACTGCACCCATCTCCAAGACTTTCAAGGTCTCTTTTTTTCCGTACGTCACCATTGCTTGTTTAGTTCCCAATAGCTTGAGGAATTTTCCGACAATCTCTTTCTCTTGTGAGACTTCTTCGGATGCCAGCACGTCAGAACTTTTCTCCAACAGTTCTTGAAGTCCGAACTCTTCTGTATACGAAAGGTCCTTGAGTGCAAGGACTTTTTTCTTGAGGTCTCCTGTTAAGTAATCGTAGTTTATGAAATCGTTTATTGTGACTCCTGGTCCGCCGATGATTATTCCTTTGAGTTCTGTTACTTTCAGGAATTCTTCTTTCATGTATTCTGCAACTTTTTTATAGTGGTCTTTGATAGCACCCTCTCTTAGACGGGCAAACCTTGGTGCTGACTGTCCTCCTGCCCTCATCTTTCCCGGTACTTCTGAATGTGTCTTACGGATAGGTACTATAGACTTACCTTTCAGAAATGCTATCATCGCGTCTCGTCTATCAAGCACGACCAACCCATATACTTCTTTGTTTTCGACCATCTCTCTAAGAGGTTCGAGGACGAATTCTTTATCGCAGCGATAAGTCCGAAACTTCAATGGTATCGGTGGTTCTGTACTCCATACCTTCATATCTTCCTGTCCTTCTTTCTCTGCGACATTGCCTGCAAAAATAACAAGCCCATTTGGTGGTGTCTGTTTGAACAGTTTTAGGTGCTGAAGCATCCTTTCCAAAGCTCCGATAACGTTCTCTCTGGTCTGCTTGGATTTGATGTTGGATGCAGTACCCTGTTCTTGTGATAGGTGGTTGACGATAAGGTTCATATCATACCCTGCAGGAATGTACACTGAAACAAGCTCGGTGTGTCTACCGCGATGTTTTGATAGTTCTTTCACAAATTTCTTGAGATGATACCTCTGCATCTCAGTCATGGTTGCCATGGTGTTTTCAAAGAAACAAGGAGTTTATAAAATTAAGCACTATTGCTATACAACAAGCTTTAAATATCCCCTTTTAATCCCAGTGCATATTCATAGGGGTTATGGGGTAGTTTGGCTATCCTTGCCGGTTTGGGACTCAGATCTTGTATCTGTGCAAAAAGCCGGCTGACCCCGGTTCGAATCCGGGTAGCCCCATATTTTATATTCAAATCAATACATATTTGGCCATGTTTGGCAGAAGATTACAAAGATTATATTATAAAGCAAGCAAACTTTATAAACAACCAAAAACTGCCATAATATCGGATTTTAGAGGTTAAAATTCATTCATAATAAGGTTTAAAGGTTAAAATGGCTAAAAAAACAGCTTTCGGTTCTACAAAACGTTTCGGACCAAGATATGGTCGTAGAAACAAGGATAAAGTAGCTAACATAGAGATTCAACACAGAGGAACTCACAAATGCCCTTTCTGTAATTACAAACAAGTAAAGAGGCTTGAAATGGGTATCTGGAAGTGCAGTAAGTGCGAAGCTAAGTTTGCAGGTAAGGCTTATACTTTTGAGACTCCTAAAAGATCCAGACATAAAGCCAAAGAAGAACCTGAAGAAGTTCAGGAAGAAGATGTCTTAGAAGAAGAATTTGAGGATACAGAAAAGGAGTCTGCTGAAGAACCGGTAGATGAAGAGCCTGAAAAAGTTCAAGAAGATGCTTCTGAAGAAGAGGATAAAAAAGAACTTGAACAGGCAGAGGTCGCTTGAAGATGGTCGAATACAAATGCTTCGATTGTAACAAGAAAGTCAGTATGGAATATCTGAAAAAGAAAGTTCGATGTCCTTATTGCGGAAGCAAGATGCTTTTCAAGCCAAGGCTGGTATCTACAAAGATCAAAGCCAGGTAAGATGGATTATAATTATACGGCAAAGCTTTCTGTGAAAGGCAATCCTGAGAAACTCGTCGAGTGCCTCAAGCCTGAAGAGACTGATTTTGACCGTTCATCATTCAAGATAAAAAAGACTGAGTATGGTGTCGAGTTTGACATCATCGCAAATGATGCTGTTGCCTTAAGAGCGACGCTGAATTCAATTTCACAGTTATTGATCATCTTTGAAGGAGCGAAAAAGAATGACTGAAGATAAGAAGGACATTCAGGAAAAGATTAACAAGCTTTCTACGATGGAGCATTCACTCCAGCAATTTTTGGCTCAGAAGCAGCAGTTCCAGGCTCAGCTTATGGAGTTGACGTCTGCTTTAGAAGAGCTTGGTAAGACTGATAAGGCCTATAAGATTATAGGTAATGTTATGGTTGATACCAACAAGGATAATCTTGTAAAGGATCTGGGAGAAAAGAAAGAGATGTTGGACATACGCATAAAGAATCTTGAGAAGCAAGAAGAGAAGATGCGTACGAGAACAGCTGAGCTTCAGTCTGAAGTGATGAAAGAGATGTCAGCGAAATAAATAATATTATTCGATTCAGATGGTGACAAGATGGATGAAAGGGTGCAGAACATTGTTGAGGCTCTTGAAGAGCTTTCTCACGATAACACTGTACCCAGAAACGTCAAGCTGAAAGTCACCGAAATCATCACTACGCTAAAAGGTAATAATGGCGACGAGATGTCTATCAAAATCAACAAAGCATTGAGCATCATGGATGAGATTTCTGACGACACCAACCTTCAGGCTTATACCCGAACACAGATCTGGAACATCGCAAGCATGCTTGAGATGATTTAAAAAATAGATATCAACACAAATCATACCCACTTTACTTATTAAGAACCGTTGACACCAACTAGCGAAGTCATTGGATAGCTATTCTTTTGAACAACTAACAACACCAATCTGCTTGCTAAATTATAAAAATAGTGTGATGTCAACTAGATTGTACTTGATATTTAGAATCCTAATCTTTACTCTTCTTAACCTTACTACCTTTCACAGCTCTTTTCTTTACTTTCATGTAAGTCACTTCTGTCTTGTTCAGGACGGAATTAGGTATAAATATTATATCCCCGCTTTTGGTCTCCATCTTTGTCTCAAGAAGAGTTATCTCGATTATCTTTCCCTGCATGCCCTTGACTTTTATGACTTGCCCTATCTTGAATTTCCTGTGACTTTGCATGAAGAAACCTGCTATTGCATTTGGTATAAAATCTTTTATACCTAGGAATGTCGACAATATAATCAATAATATGATACCTGCAGCAATCATGTGCAGTATTGTAGATGCAAGTCCTATCTGCTGTAGCACTATCACTATTGTGACAAAATAAAGGAAGTATGTCGTGAATGATTCTGCTATCTCTTCTATCTTCAGTGTTGTGTTAGTAAGTTTTGAGAATGTGTCGTTGACTTCAAAGCTGTGTAGAAATTTGTAGATCAGACGACCCATTATCTTACCGAGTATGAATCCTATCAGAAGTATGACTATCGATACTATGAATTTATAGAATACACCTGAAGTGGATTCCTTTACAGTCACATAAGCTGCTGCGATAGTATCTGTAAGCTCTGACATGATTATTCAGGGGGTTATAGTGTTTATAAATTTTGTCATAACCAGGGCTATTATGAAATCCTCAGTGTATTGAAAAGATGAATGCTGCCCCTGGCGACTTTATTATCATAATAAAGCGGTTTCAGAAGTTAGCTCGGCGTAAAGATTTGGTTTAGAACATCTATAGTCGCGGTGCAGCATTCATCTTACTAATCTAAGTAGTATTTCATAATAGCCCATAACCAGAACTAATATGACCTACTCCCAAAATTAAACTTCAAGCTTTGCTTGAAGGCTTTCACGCACGAAGGGAGTGATAGACTTCAAGCTTTGCTTGAATTCTTTCACGCACAGGATATACAAATTTAGGAAGTATACATTTCTGGACCCTGTCTTCACAGAAAACATTAAATACCCTTCTTTCAATAGCATCTATGATGCCTAAAAAATTATCTAAGCAAGCTCAAAAAGAACTTAAAAAGAATACTAAAGAGAATTCTAAAAAAAAAAGTTCTAATTCTGAACGTATCCAGGATATGGAAAAAGAGCTTAGTACTATGCAGTACAATAAGCGTACTCAGCACCATTATGGTCTAGTCAGGGCAAAGATTGCTGAGCTGAGAAAAAAGGAAGAAGCCAGAAGATCTCAAGGTCCTAAGACTACGGGGTATTCTGTAAAGAAGAGCGGTGATGCTACAGTCATATTGGTTGGTTTTCCGAGCTCTGGAAAATCTTCTCTACTTAACGCGATTACGAATGCAGATTCACCTGTAGGCGCTTATGAATTTACAACGTTAGATGTTGTTCCCGGACTGCTTGAATATAAGGATGCTAAGATACAGATACTTGACGTGCCGGGCATCGTGCAGGGCGCGGCTAGCGGAAGGGGTAGAGGAAGGGAAGTATTATCAGTTCTTCAAAACGCTGACTTAGCACTGATTCTTGTAGATACTCTCAGACCGAATGCTCTCAAAGTCATCAAGAAGGAGATTTATGATTCTCATCTCAGGCTAAACAAAAGAAAACCTGATGTCAAAATAACTAAGAAGTCAAAAGACGGTCTGCGCATAGGTAAGACAGTAAGACTGCCTAACCTGAATGACGAGACAATAGTGGGTATTTGTAAAGAACTAAGAATCATGAATGCTGAAGTTTTGATACGGAGCGTGATTGATGCCGACGACCTTATTGACATTCTTGAAAAAAATAAAATTTACATTCCCGGACTAACCATACTTAACAAGATTGATCTTGTGGATGAGGATCGTCTTGATGAGATAATTGAAGAAGTGAAACCTGATCTTTGCGTTTCTGCTTCTGAAAAAATAAATCTTGAAGCTTTAAAAGAAACAATATTTGATAAATTGGACTTCATAAGGGTATACTGTAAGGAAGCAGGTAAGAAAGCTGACATGGAAGTACCTCTTATCATGAAAAGGAATTCTACAATCCATAACATGTGTGATAAGCTCCATAGAGATTTTGTGAAAAGATTTAAGTTTGCAAGGGTGTGGGGCAAGTCTGCAAAGTTCCCTGGTCAGCGTCTTATGCTGCACCATACACTTAAGGACCGGGATGTTGTTGAGATACATCTTAGATAATTTCTTTTGACCTTAAAATCGGTATAGTTTATATATTAAAAAAGCAATAGCATATTGCAATGTACCTTATAATAACTTTATTCGTGATACTTGGTGCGAGTTACCTGTTCATGCATCTGGGTAAGAAAGCAAAGATACCTACAGTTGTAGCTCTTCTTTTATGTGGTTTGATACTGGATATCCCTGTGCTGAAAGACTTCTTGATATTCCCTCATTCAGATTTTATTTTCTTATTGGGTGACGTTGCTCTTTTGTTCCTGATGTTCATAGCAGGACTGGAAAGCTCCTGGAAATCTCTTTACAGAGAAAGAAAAGATGCTACAATATTGATGATTGCATGTTCGATAACCCCTTTCCTGATGGGTTATATCTGTATGAGACTTTTCGGGTTCAATGTCCTGATTGCGATAATGGTTGGTATATGTCTTAGCATAACTGCAGAGGCAACTAATGCAAGGGTTCTTATGGAAGTTAAAAAAATAAATAGCAAAAATTCCTATAAAATCGCGCTCAGTCGCGGGGCAATGCATGCCGAACCCCTCCTGCGCCCCGTCGGGTCGGTGGTCATGGTCACGGGGCAGGGGTGAAAGTTGGGGTGCGCCCCTCACCTCC
>CAZXTQ010000045.1:0-11796 GCA_964643595.1 uncultured Methanosarcinales archaeon | reverse complement strand
ACTCATTCATCTTTGAAGCAGCTTTCATTTCAGCAACATCGCCGGTCAGATTCTCACAATTTTCGTAACTCATTGAATCACATCTCCTTTTACTACTTAATCTAAGAACATCACTTCAGCAAGCTTTTTTTTCTTTACTATTTTTGACCATTTTTCCTTTTCAGGTGTAGGTCTATCAACTACAAAGAAAAAATCTTTGTTAACTTTATCAAATACAAGATAATCAGGATGAGCATCATGTTTCACTGCAAGCTTATGAAGTTTTTTGTAATTCTTTTCAGGCATCATGTCAAGCACAGTTTTCAGCCTTAGTTTATGATCATTCAGAATCTTTTCATGGAAAGGTATGGAATCAAGTACGTGTTCCTGGAAATGCCTGTGGTGATGCTCTTCAATTTTATGCGCTGTCCTGGCTTTATGGAACAGATCAGGATTCTTTACCTGAAGACGTAGGTTCTTTAGATGTTTTTCATGCCACTCTATCTCTTCCTCAAGATCAAGCTTGAAGTACGCTTCTGCACGTATCACCCTGAACTGGTGCGTACGGAATTTATGGATAGAGTTGGGCCCCATTTTTAATATGGTATTGATTTGTTGTTTTATAAATATTTCCTCTATAAACCAGCAAAACCTTTAAATAGGTATTAAACAAGTTCATAGACCATAGTAGTCATAAGTATATGCTTCTACAAAGAGGAAAAGAGGTGCCTAACATCGGATTGTTCGGTAAAAAGAAAAAACAAGACGAAACAGAAGAAGAGGACAGTTCTGACGATTCCGGCTCAAATTCAGGAAGCGGAGGCGGTGATGGCGACTCAGAGATGAGTGTAGGTGCCATAGTAGCAGACGTTGCCAAGATAAAGGCAACTCTTGAATCATTCAAAGAGATAAGAAAAGCAAATTCTGAACGTTTTGCGACAATCAATCAACAAATGGGCGAGATACGTGGACAAGTTATGGATGTCAACAGGAACATGGGCACTCTGGAAGTTAAGGTCGCAAAAGCAGCAGACCTTGTAGAATCAGTTCATCCAGATAAGCTCATGATTCAAGTACAGAAATCAGATGGCAAGGTTGAGGCCCTTCGTGGAATTCTAGAGAGCAAAGAAGCAATTATACAGAACATAATGGAACAGTTGAAAGGCATGCGCAACCAGATGAAAGTCTTCAAAGGCATAGAAGAAGTCCTGAAGATGAACGAAGATGTTAAGACAGAAGTCATGAACATGAAAAAACTCACTGCAAACGTCGAAAGGCACGCAGACAGAGTAGAGAACGTCTTTGTCGAGTCACAGAAGACATTCAAAGATTTTAACGATCTTCTGGGAACAATGTCAATAATCAAGAGCCAGATAAAAGAAGTTGGAGAGAAAGCAGACAAGCTAGAAGTCAAGACTGCAACATTTGTTGGCAAAAAAGAATTTGAGAAACGGCTCAATGAAGTCGAGAAGCTCGGCAAGAAGATGAAAGGTATAGCAGATGATGCAGACAAGAGTCTCAAGAATCTCAACGCAGGATTCGGTGAGCTGAAAGGCGAGTTGAAGGGAGCATTTGATGAAAGGATTGATCGCGCAGAAAAACTATCCGATGCTTTCGCAAAGACATTACAGGATAATCCAATGTTCGCAAAAGGCCTTGACCTAAGCAAGTATCTCAACATGGAACTCGGCGGAGATACAGGCGGTGATTCTGGCAGTCAGGTTAATACTGCCCCTGCTGCAGAAGATGGTGGTGAGGGTGTTGGTGATGCACCAACAGAAGGCAGCGATGCACCAGTAGAAGAAAAGAAATAATTTTTTTACGTTCATTATTTTTACGTTCATTAAATGGGGGTATAATTGTATAATGTCTGTAATGAATAGACCAGGTAGAATGAATAGACTTGGTAGAATAATGAATAGACAAATGAATAGACAATATCTTGCTCTTTTAATAATTTCTATAATCCTCTTTATAGCATCAGCTTTCTCAGTCTCTGCACTCATACAAACAGATATAGTATATACAATGGATGATACTTATGTCAACAGCTCTGCAGCAACAATAAATTATGATGAAAGCGCTTTGTGGATTGACGGAAGTGTTGCAGAGATATGGTTTCGTTTCGACCTTTCTGACCCTTCAGGATATTATGTCACACAAGCTTTGCTTTACACCTATATCTTATCCAGCAATGCAAGCGCAACAGTCAACATACAACAAGGAGATACAGCAACCTGGACAGAGACAGATCTGACATGGAACACAAAACCAGGATATGGTTCATCGCTCGACAGCAATACAATATCTGCCGAAGGTTGGCAGCAGTGGGATTTGATAAGCACTTACAGCAGCGCATTTAGTTCTGCAGACTCTTACATATCCTATACAATAACAGGCACCAACAAGATACAAGTAGAAGACAAAGAGAACTCTGGCACAACAGACAAAGTACCTTATCTAAATCTCACGATGATGATACCTGAAGTGTATCTAATATCACCTTCCGATGATCAGAGCACTTATGATACAACACATATATTTCAATACAATACAACAGATACTGGAAATATAGTCAATTGTTCTCTTGTACTTGACTCTGCAATCAACATGACAAATTCCACTGCACCCCCTGAGAATATGAGTTCCACATTTAATCCGAGCGCGCTTTTTCCCGGAGACCACACATGGACAGTAAGGTGCTATGATTCAGGAAGAACTTTGTACCAAATAGAACCTGAGGCACGAGATATAACTATCCTGGCGCGTGTGGACTGGTATAACCCCAGCTCATCAACAGACCTTGATATTGGCAACGCAGTGCTTGGTGGTTCAGATGCGAGTGGAACACGCCAGATATATTCAAACAATACAAACAACGATGCAGTAGTGAGCTGTTCAAGCGGAGACTGCGGTGTAATAACAACAAACTGGTCGACAACAAGTATGACCAGCGGACAGAAATTGACTGCAGGATTCAACTGTTCTACAGAAGTTGCGGGCAGTTACTCAGCAAACTTCGCCCTGACATCTTCACAGGACGCAAGCGCAGATACATTGACTGTCGATTGTGCTGTTTTGGCACCGGACATCAGGATTAATTCTACAAACATAACATTCAGTGACAATACTCCAACAGAAAATCAGGAGATAGATATAATCGCAGGAATATATAATGATGGCAACTACGATGCGACAAGCATAGTCGTCAGGTTTTATGATGGAAACTATACTACAGGAACTCAGATCGGAACTGATTGGTCTGTAGATATAAGCGCAGGAGCCATGACATCTGTGACGCAGAACTGGACAACCTCAATCGGAACACATGATATCACTGTTGTTGTTGATCCACCCATTATTAGTAATGGTTCAATATGGGAAAGCGATGAAACCAACAACTACGCACACAAAGAACTTGATATACCTATGTGGACATATTTTGTGGGAAACGTAACCGGAACGCTCGCACTCCAGACTGAACACAATGAGACTATTCTTAAGTGGAACGTTACGGACACTACAAACAGTCTGATATACGTAACAGACACTGACAGCAATCCTGATTTTGCTTCGTTACGGGCTTTTGGCAGAAATATTGATGGAGTTTACATGAGTGATGACTTCACAGAACTCGATGCGGCAATAGGAACCACAGGTTATCCTGATTCAGTCAACATAACTTATACAAGCGCAGGAAATCCAAAATCAACAGAATCTTTCACAGTATTTGGAATAGAAGTGACTGATGTACCTTCAGCAGACAGCACTGATTCAACACCATTTACAACAGGTATACTCTGGGACAGCAGCGATGATGAAGGAAACAATCAGTTCGATAATACCACAAAAGAAGACATAGTATTCATTACGCGCGCCAACCAGACGCAAGTAGGTATGTATGGAACGTATGATTATGAGATAAGGGTCCCTGCCAGGTTAAAGAACCTAAAAGGACCAGACACTCAGACAGTTACGTTCTATGCTGAAATAAAATGATTGTTGAGCGCATACTCTGTAGCTTGCTGCGGGGTTTTTGATTAAGAAGATTTTTTGTGCTGTAACTACTGCGCGAAGAACATAAATGTTTTTAAATAACGCTTGTTGAGAGTGATATATATAGAGACTGATATTGGCTATATTGATGCTGAAAATGCTGATACATGCTTTAAAGGGGTGGGCAATTGCCATTACTAGGAATAGGTAAGAAACAGGAACCAGCACAGGCACCAGCAGAAGTTCCAGATGAACTTCCAGATCTACCGCAAGCAGAAGCGCCAGCTGAAGCAGGCGCTGATATGGATGTGCCTGATGAACTTCCACCAGCAGAACTTTCTCCTGTAGAAGATTTAGCACCTGATGAACTTCCCCCAGTCGGTGACATGGGTGTCGCAGACCAAGGAGCTACACAAGGCATTGACAGAAGATTATATTTCTCTAACTTATTACAGAAGCTCAACCAAGAAGGAATCAAGTCGACAAAATTAACTTCTCCGTCGGTAAACATGCTCTCTGACATGAAACGACACTGGAAACTCCAGAAGAAAGAAGCAGAGAAAGATGAGATGAACAGGATGTTGGCTGATAGTCTCACACCTTTACAGCGTCTTGAAAATGAATGGGTCGCGCTTCAGGAAGATATAGAACTGAAGAAAAAACAGCTTCATGATAAAGAAGAAGAGATCAGAAAACTTGCTGAAGAAGCGAAAGCACTTGCACTCAAAGCAGAAAGATTCCAAAAAACTTAGTTGATTTTTTGAGTTTTTTCTGAAAATTCTTAAAAATTGGTCACCAACCCTTTTTTAGATATTTTTCTCCGCATACTGATGTTTTTGACAAGGTTATAAATTGGCAAGTTTTTGTTATGTAAATTTATTGTTTCTTTTTTTTCTTTTTTTAAGTTTTTATTGGCTTATTTATTGATTGTGGTTGGAATATTTCTTTGATTTCGGAGGTTTTTGTTTATAAACTATGCTTTTTGATATTAACTCAAATATGGAAATATTTAAATACTGGTATAGGTATTGCACTATTAAGTGTGCATAATCAACATTGTGGATTTTTTCCTCATCAGTATGGGGAATTGGTCTGTGAGGGGATTATACTCATTTAATGATTATTTAGGGAGGTTAGGGTTACAGGATGAGGGGTTTTCTTAAAAGCTCTTCTACCGATTTGTAACAAAAGAGGTGAAACATGATGGTATGTAGGAAACGCCTAGATATGTGGTTACTTCTTGGAATATTATTGTTGTCAAGCGCAAGCATCGCATTCGCAGCAGGTACTCCAGAAGGTCCAACCACGTTGACAGTAGAATCAACGTCTAGGAGAGCAGCAGTGGATTCACCCACACTAAACGCATTAGCAGGCAACGTGACACAACTGACAGTAGCAGGTAATACAGTAACACAGACATGGCAAGGCTATTACGGAAACGTAACAGGCACCATAACCTTAGACGACGCAAACAACAACACGATGTATGACTGGTCACTGGCAAGCCCAGAAGGCGAGATCTATGCATCGACATCGACGATTACATGGACTTCAGGAAATGTCAAATGCTATGATTTGCAACTTTCAGATGCATCTTATAGCGCGCACGTTACGCTGACAGAACTTGAGACTTCTCTTGGACTGGCTGCTGCAGATGTTGATGGTGTGGATGAAACATACACTGAAGGAACAACGTATGATGCATTCTATGTTGGAGAGTATCAAATAAACGCAGTATGTCCTGAAACACAGACATACAACGGCTCCGAAGCAAAGGATACAAATTCGTTCCAAGAAGTTCTTCTATACGACAACACAAGCAATAAGATAGTCTATACAGCAATCATCGAAGAGACAGAACCGGTAGGTTTCAACGACCAGTACTGGGACTTCCAGATGCTTGTTGGAGAGAACGGCCACAACGGAGACACTAGCACAACACCATATTATTTCTATGTGGAGCTAGAGTAAGGAGGTAAGCAAGATGAATAACAAAAAAACAATATCCCTTCTGCTTTCAGTCCTGATGACTCTGGCTACAGCAGCTCTGGTATGGGCAGCTCCTTCAATAGAGCCTACCCAGCCTACCACAATGACATATGTGACTAACTCCACAATAGGTGGACAGTCAGGCATGTCGCAGGCGCATCAGAGGGGCTATATACACTACGTCAATATTGACGAGTCAGCACCCACGCAGAAATGGAAAGCATATGTAGGAAATATATCTGGTGAGTATGCATTGCAGGATGCCAGCGGAAACGCAATCTATGATTGGTCAATCACTTCAATCACTGGTGAACTGTACGCAACAAAGGAAGCACCATCCGGTGGATCAGGAATATTCCAAGGAGGAATACCTGACTGGACAAGTGTATCCTGTGCGAACAGCACTATGATCAGTGAAGAAGAAGATTCGTTCAATCATACAACTGCAGATGAAGATTCGTACACCAACACATTCAAGAACGGCAACAACTTCAACCTTACAACTTTCTATGCAGGAGAGCAACAGGTTACGGATTCAAGTGTTGTCGGTGGAGCAGCAACTGGTTGCTATGGCGCCTATATGAACGTCAATAACGCAGATCAGTACACCAACTTCCAGGAAGTAGTCCTGACAGATGGTGAGCTCGTCGATGAAGGTGGTGGTGACTACAACTTCAACATAGTATATGCAGCTCTGTTAGAGAATAACGAGAACGGTTTTGACAATGTACCATATGACTTCCAGATACTTCTACCGGAAGACGGTGCAGATGGTGCGACAACCGTTACGACATATTATTTCTACATAGAGCTAATATAAGTCGGTAATTTTTTTATTTTTTTCATATTTTTTATACAATTTCTAATTGAAATAACGCAAACTCGCTGCTCGTAACTATCTCCGTAGCAAGCTACGGAGTATTACGCTACTCGCTTTGACACGCGAGTTTGCGGGATTAAAAATTTGAGTCGCAGCAAGCTGCGGGCTATTAAACCCAAATTTTTAATAAATCACAATTAGTCACCACACTATTCGAAAAGCTTTAATACAACAATCACCACGGTGTCTTACATGAGAAAGAGTGTGATGATAGCACCAGTATCTAGTGTATTATGTGTATTATTATTTATTGTATTTCTAGCTGTTGCGGGATGCGCATATTTTCTGCCAACAGATCCTGCAGATGCTATGGGAGGAACTTCAGAATCTGAATCAACAGATGATTCTGGTCAAGTTGGATCAGAGTCTGTTCCTGACCCTGATGCTGCGGTAGATGATATCATATCACAGGTTGTTGAAGAAAAACTTTCACCTGAGGTTGTTCAAGAGAATATCACTAATGAGACGAATGTGACTGTTGATCTTGTTTTTTCGGGAAGCTTTGATCTCCAACCTGATTTAGGTTTGTGTCCACATCTGGCAGACAGTTTTTCATGTGATAAGTATGATGTCAGACGGTGTGATTTTGGAGAGATTGTAGGTAGGAACGATTATTATCCTGACTTGATAAACTGCAGAGATGGGAATACAGAGAAAGGAGAGAATCCGCAGAATAAGTATTGTATAATACAGGAATGCCAACCTTTGGATGAAAATAATATAGTATATGCTTACGGTGGACCTACAATATATGCTGAATACGGCTATCGCGTCGAGAAAGTCGCCAATGGGATACTGACACATTATACTTTGCGTAGGTGCGGTGAGATGCATAAAGAATTCGATTCAGAGTTCGATTGCACAGTTTACAAAGCAGAGCTTGACGGTCTTTGGGTGAACTGACGTGTATGATCATGGAATGCAAGAAAGAATCTAACAAAAAAGAGTGTAATTGCACATATCCTGAGTGCTCTCGTAAGGGGGTGTGCTGTGAATGCCTTGCGTATCATCTGAAAAGAAAAGAACTGCCTGCATGTTGTTTCCCTTCTGAGATAGAGAGTACATATGACAGAAGCTTCGATCGTTTTGTAGAGATTGTTGGCAAGAACAGGTAGTTTTGATATTATTTTCAGACGTATTGATGGTAAGGTGTGCAATAGTTTACCACACAAATATTTATAATAACTTAAATCACTTCTTTAAGTATACTTAACAAGATAATTGTTAGCTCATAGGTGAAAATTATGATAAAAGCAATAATATTCGATATTGACAATACAATAATAGATTTTCTCGAGATGAAAGAGAAATCACTTGGGCCTGCAGTAGAAGCGATGATAGATGCAGGACTTAAGATGAGCAAAGAAGATGCGCTTGCAAAGATATACAAACTCTATACCAAGTATGGCATGGAATACAAACTGATATTTCAGGAATTCCTTAATTCAGTAGGGCAGTTCAATTATAAGATACTCTCAGCAGGCATAATAGGTTATAGGAGCAGACGGGAAGTCAAGCCTTATCCTGGAATGATTTCTGTGCTTGAAGGTCTGAAGGAACGCGGGTTGAAATTGGCTATTGTGTCTGACGCTCCAAACCTGAAAGCCTGGACGCGACTGACTTATATGGGCATACAAGATATGTTCGATGTTGTTGTAGCTTTTGATGATACCAAGTATGCAAAACCGTCAAGTCTTCCTTTTGAGAAAGCACTTTCTGAACTTGGTGTTGAACGTTCTGAAGTGTTTATGATAGGAGATATGCCTGATAAAGATGTTGTAGGTGCAAAGAATATGGGTTTTGTGTCCTGCTTTGCAAGATATGGAAATAAACACGTCGAGAAAGGCACTTCAGGTGCGGATTACGAAGCAGAGAAACCTGAGGATATATTGGATTTTGTGGGTGCTATCAATTCCCATTGATTTTTTGGCCGACCCATTTGAAATATTTATTCCACAGAATCTCATGTTCAATTGTCTTGAAACCTGCAAGTTCTCCTTCTTGCATACAGTCTTCGAGATTTTTTGCAGTGTGGATATTGAATGCCTGTTCAGCACCATATCTTTTGAGTTCTTTTTTTTCTGAATCAGTCGTGAAAACGTCTGCAAACTTTTCTCTTGATATTCCTTTGATGTTATAATCCATGACTACCAGTATACCTTCAGGCAACAAAAGATCATGTATTGATTCAATAACTCCGTTCTCTGCTTCGTGATATACAAACATAAGGCTTGCACTATGGAATGGGCTCATGCTTTTCGCAAGAACATCCATACTGTGCGTGAAAACAACATTCTCTCGTGAACGCAAATGTCTTGCAGTATATATATAATTTTCACAGATATCATAACCGATTATCTTTTTATCTTTGTTCAGCAGACCTAATTGGTATGCCCAATTGCCTTTTCCACACCCGAATTCCAGATGTCTACTGCCTATATAGTTCATTACGCGTTTAAGCAATGTGCTGCATGCACTATATTTATTATCGATAGGTTCTGTATTTATCGGTTCTGTATGTAATGAGTTGGTATGTGTTGGCTCTGTGCGTGCTGGTTCTTTATTTAATTCCATTCTAGCGCCTTGTTCACCGATTTACTGCTTACTATAGTCTTGGTACTATCTTTTTGATAATATCTTGTTATAGAACTCCTCTTTTGCTAAATTTCTGGAAAAATGGGGCTATATTTAAATGTTTTTAAGGGTAGGACTTTTAAATACCTTTTTATGTAAAAAAACGTTACAAATCATTTAAAACTTTTCATATAATATTATATTTGCTCTGAGGGGTGTTTTAAGTATATTACAAATATTTAGTCACCACTTGAAAATAACGAATAATAGTAAAATATATAAATGAGCAACACTTTTTGATACTAATTGGGGGTTGTTTTCTGGCAGAGCAAGGAGTTGAGAAACAATGTATGAAGATACGCAAAGTACGCAGAGTACTCTATATAGTATAAGACAAAATAAAGTTGCTAATGTTGCAACATCAATAGTAGCATTTCTGGCATTGCAATATGCATCATTACATACAGCCTATGCAGGTGATGCAAAACCAAAAGCGAAAGCACCGCTAGAGGAACGACTTGACAAAGTCCCTAAGATGCAAGTTCCAGAGAGAATTAATTCTTATACTCCTAAGACCCCTGGCCCATTCTCAGTCATTGATGTGAATCAGAATCTACAATCTGTTGAAGGTCTTTATGATGAAAAAACCAGAACATTTGATGGTAAAGTGAAAATATATGGGCAAGATGCAGACATATCGTTGCTTGTAGGGCCTAAAGAATCAGATGAGCACGCATTAATCCTTAAAATTGGAAATCAACCTCTTACGAATCTCACTATCAACAAAGCAGGCGAGAACCTGTTCATGGATTGGGATAAGAACGTCGGCGCTTTTGCCTACGAGATAGATGGAAAAAAATTTATTATTGGTTTTAGTTATATGGACCGGGACGAAAAAAAAAATATGGGTGAGACTAAAACAATAGATCTTGTCTATCAGGCATTTTTATTGACTGACAAAAATAGAGTACCTAAATCTGTAAGAGAGAACGCTGCTAAAGGAAATTTTCTTTTATATTCCTCAGTAAAAGACGGTGAAGCAATCACTTGTAATTTTGTTAATAATGATATCATAGGCAGTTCTTCAAGACCTGATCCTGCAGTTTATTGCAGAGAAGTCCTGTTAGAGAATGATCTTGACAAACTCGTTGCACAACAGAATGATGATGTCAAGAAATTTGCTAAAGATGTAAAGATTGAAGTTCAAAATATGCTTAAGACTGGTGCGGAAAAAGATTCCATACTTGGGTATGTAGAACTCATGACATCAGAGGCTAAAAGGCGATTAAATCTGGATATAGATTTACTGCAAAAAAGAAGACCTGATATTGACAGAATGTCTCCGGGATTAGGAACGCCACATATAATAGCAGTCGCACTACTTGAAGAACGGCTAGTAAAATATGTCGAAGAGAACTATGTCGAAAAAATTGTAGAAGCGCCAGCGCCATTACCTGACCCGGTAATTTCTAATGATGTTTCTGTTGATGGTATGGATGATAAACTACCGATTGTTCCACTTGTTTCTGTGAAACCTGCGCCTGTTGTGACGGGTGCCAAGGATGGTGCTAAAAATGATGTTAAGTATGCTGCCAAGGATGTTGTCAATGATGCTGCTAAGGATGCTCTTACTAAAGACGTTCATGTCAAGGAAGATCCAAAATCTCCAAAATCTCTTGATGTCAAAATCGCAGAGACACCAATACATCCAGCATTCGATTTCACGCCTAAAGTTGAACCTAAGAAAGAAGACACTGCTGGTGAAGATGATTTTTGGACTAGCCCTCTTGCAATCGGACTCTATGTCGCAGCAGGAGTACTTGTTGCAGGTGCAGTCGGTACAGGAGTCTACTTTGGAACAAGAGACAATGGTGGTGGGCCCGATCCACAACCGCCAGTTGGAGACCCAACAATGAGTCCTGGAGACAAGTGGTGATTCTATATAATAATCAATAATGATCAATGAGGTTGAGAAAAAATGTCAATAGATAATAAAATTACGATGAATACTGGCTGGCTAAACAGGACCCGTAGAGCAGCAAAAAATGTTGGAGCCGCATTAGCACTTGTGTATGTAACTACTGTTACAAGCGGTTGTTTGTTTGATCCTTATGGAACAGGTGGACCAGGCCAAGTCCAAGTTGGTGAAGTTGATGGTGGTACACAGTCAACAGACTTAGATCATCCTGAAGAGGATGGAGGGGTAACTGATGGTGGTGCAGATGGCGGAGATGCAGGATGCAATGTGCCTGATCATGAACTTCCTACAACAGTCTATAATACAATATCTTTCGAGAACACAGACGATCTAGAACAAGATATACTGAACTACAGAATACCTTCATCAGAAGGAGGACTTACTTTCGGACAGCTTTTTG
>CAZXTQ010000044.1:378-12127 GCA_964643595.1 uncultured Methanosarcinales archaeon | reverse complement strand
GACTTGCCACTTCTCGGACTACTTCTTTGATTACTGATGGTTTCTTGTTTTCAAGCTCTGAAATCCGCTCACTGAGCTGGTTCATCGCCTGCTGTTGCTCTCTTATTAGCCTTGTTTGTGCCTCAAAAGCGGTTTTTATACTATCTGTAGAAAAAGAAGCGAAATTATGTTTTAGATTCTCTATTTTAACATTAATATCGCGTACATCATATTTTACGTTATTAAATGACGTGCATAGGAATTCATTAAGCTTCTTGAACTGGTATTCTTCATTTTGAGCCATTTATATTTTCAAGACCCTTCCCTATTTAAACCTTGCGATTTGTAGTCACTAAACAATGGTAAAAATAGATATTTATATAAAGACAATCGCTCATAACAAAAGGAGTGCTACCAGCGATGATTAAGTGAACACCAGTGCCTCTATGGCAGATGGAGTAACTGATGAGCTGGCACAAATCCTTATTTTTTTCGTGTTATTTAGTGTAACGAAATAACACTGGATGGTGTGTGCCGACTGAGCAAGACCAGCTGTGGCTAGTAACCGATGAGCGGGTACGGACCCTTAAGACGTTTTAGAATTATTTCTTGTTTTACTCTATCGTCAAAAACTGCCCGTTCTGCATTATATGGACATCTTCGCCAACTCTGTATTCCATCTCCATAGCTAACTCAGAAAGTGCTGATGCCATATTAATGTCGCCGTGTGCAGGTATTATGTGGTCTGGCTGTACCATATTTATCAGATCACGAAGATCTTCTTTTGCAGCGTGACCACTGACATGGATATCCTTAAAGATACGTACTCCTTTCCTGCGTAGTGTTCCTTCAAGCACTTCTCTGTTTGCATGGTTCAATGCAGTGGGTATTGTTGTGCAGCTGAATATCACGTGATCTTCTTTTCCTAGTTTGAAGTCGAGTTCGTCATTTGCCATCCTTGACAAGACTGCTTTTGGTTCGCCCTGATGTCCTGTGCATACGATCAGGTATTTTGAAGGGTTCTTGGATATCTGCGTTAACTTTTTGTTGATGTGTTTTCTGAATGTTGCTATCTCGACGTCTTTTGAGAATTTTATCAGGTCTATGTTTTCGCCTGCTTTGATATACTTGCTCAGACTCCTGCCCAAAAACACTATTTTCCTGTTCATCTTCTTTCCGAATTCTATGATAGAACTCAATCGAGCAAGATGTGAAGAGAAGGTGGTAACGATAACTGCACGACCCTCGCTTTCACAGCCCAGCATTACATCCCGGAGCATCTCTCTCGCTACCTGTTCTGATGGTGTCTTCTGTGCTAGGCTGCTTCTTGTTCCGTCGACAATGAGGCAGGTCACGCCTTCTTTACCAATCTTCTTGAGTCTTTCGTAATTAGGCTTGCGACCGATTACCGGATGGTTATCGAACTTGAAGTCGTTGCAGTATAGGACTTTGCCGTATGGTGTGTGCACAAGTACCATAACTGTCTGCGGTGTGGAATGTGTTGAGTTGATGAATTCTATTTTTATTTTTTCAGTCACTTTGACTGTAGAATTAGGGTTCAGTATCTTGATTTTGTTGTCGAGCTTTATCTTTTCGTCACGGCATATTGTTTTTATGACTTCTGCTGTGAATGGTGTGCATATTATATCTGCATTGAACTTATTAGATAGATAGGGTATTGCACCTACATGATCCAAGTGTGCGTGTGTAGGGACTACTGCTACAACTTTTTTTCGCCAATGTTGTATTGGTCCAAGATTAGGTATTGCACCTATCTTTGTTAATATTTTTTCATTGATCTCTTTTGTCAGGTCATCATCGTCTGTGTACTTGATGTAGGGGTCCAGATGAAGACCCATATCTATTATCGCGACTTCGTCATCCACGCGGATAGCTGTCATGTTCTTTCCCACTTCATTATATCCGCCTACTGTGCATATTTCTATTGCCATTGTAATCAGGAACTAGCATCTATACTTATTTAAATCTTTTTAAAGGAGTGATTATTATGAACTCTTAGGTGTATTGAAAAGATGGATGCTGCCCCTAGCGACTCTATCTATCTAATAAATAGGTTTCAGAAGTTAGCTCGACTGAAAGATTTGTTGTATAATATCTATAGTTACAGTGCAGCATTCATCTTGCTAAATTAAACAGGATTTCATAATAGCCTAAATCTTCTCAGGTATAGCTTCTCTTTTCTCAAACCTGTAGACTTCTTTGATACCAAGGCTCTTAAGAAGTTCTTCTATCTTTGTGATATTCCTTCCTATATCCTGAGGTGTATGCGCATCACTGCCTATAGTTATCTTTTTCAGACCTTTACGCACTAGTAGTTCAATGACTTCTCGTCTAGGATATGTTCCGTCAGTTATTTTGTGTGAATGGCTGGTGTTTATTTCAAAACCAACACCGCAATGAAGCAGATTGTCTGCCACATCTATCCATTCATATTTCTCTTCTGAAAAAGGTACTTCTGATATTGCTCTTTTATAGATGTCTAAGTGTGATATCACATCGAAAAGTTTTGATTTGATTGCTTTCTTGAGATTTTTGAAGTATTCCTGACGTATTGCGTTATGGTCTGCATTTTTGAGTTTTTCTCTTGTTCTTGAGTCTGCCATGACATATCCTGCATTATAATGCACTGAACCTAATACAAAATCAAAATCATTCTTAGCTAGATATTCTCTTATATCTTCTTCCTCTTCTTCAGTGTAGCTCATCTCGACGCCAAACCATATTTTGACTCTGCCGTCTTTCTTGAGTTCACAAATTTGTTTCTTTGTGTTTTCTAGTTCTTGATCTGTCATCGATTGTTTGTATTCTCCATTCTTTACTTCGAAAGGTTCGTGATGGTTTGTTATGCAGATGTGTTTCAGACCTGCAGATACTGCTGCTTCGTAAGCTTCGCGTATAGTCATCTTATTGTCAGAAGACGTGTTAGAATGTATGTGGAAGTCAAGTATCATCGTAGTCACCATAAAAATATTATGAGGGGGTAGGGAATTTCATGCACAAGCATATGCTTGCCACAATTTGAACCCTAGTAGGCACTAAGCCAACAGATGGCCCACAAATGATTTCTTCATCGCACTGCTTGGCAGCACTCTGCACTCAAATGCCTTGAGTCTGTCCCGTTTGGCCACTCCGGCACCCCCTCATGGTCACGGGTATAAACAAAAATCAAGAAATAGTATATAAAAATATAGGATTTAAGACGTTGTCAACTTATAGGCACGCACGACATATATTTACCGTTTAGCTGACTTATTGCATACGGATTTAAGATAGTCTGCCTATCTTATTTTCTATCATTCGAAGGTCCGATTCCAGCTTTGCGAGTTCGTCTCCTCTGAATTCCTTTTTGTCTTTGCGATTAGGAGTATCATCTCTTATGTTGACTCGTAACTTGGCTGCAGGGAACTCTTTCTTTAGGTTTGCGATCAGGAGATTTATCTCTTTATTCTGTGCGCGTAGCTTAGATATCTTTTCAATTTTTTGCACTCTAAGGTCTTTTATCCGTTCATACCGTTGCAGTATGTGGATTATCTGTTTTGAACTGCCGAGTATGCTTCTTCGCATGTCTACTGGATCCTTGATGTGGACAAAGTAGTCTTCTGCCATTTTATACGTTCTCCGGTTCAAGAAGTGTTTGGTCTATGAAGTCAACTTTCCTTTCTATGTCTGCTATCTCGTTTGACCAAAGTGCAAGTTCAGAATCCTCTTGGTTTTTGAGGTCATTGACCTCTCGGATTGTTATCTTTGCTTCTTGTATTTTGTTCTTGACAAGGTCTAGTATGTCAAGTACGTCTTTGTACTCATCAACTTTTACGAATACTGGTGCTTGTCTTTCCATATTGATTCACCCATATTGTTTGTTGATTTTCTCAGAAAATCAACACCGACGACCCTAAGAACGGGTTGTCGATTCGAATAATGATCTGTCTATGAAGAGCAGTTTCCTTTGTATGTCTTCAAGGTTCTGCCTGAATTCTTCATATTTTTGATCCTGTGAATTTTTCACATCGCTGATACGTGAAAATGTATCATCTTCTGATGTGAACTTCGAACGTACGTGTTCGATATGTTCTATTATCTGCCTGAATTTGTCAGTCCTTATGAACATTGGTCCGTCTATATTTTTTTTGACTGTGTGTCGTTCTTCAGGCATGAAGTCTGCTGCCAAGGGCTGTTCTATTTCATAATTTTGCATCATTGAAGGCATTTCAGGAAAGTGTTGTTCTGGAGTTGTTTGCGGATGATGTCTTTCTACCTTTGGTTCTGGTGTGAACTTTGGTGCTTCAGGAAGGCCTTCTAGTGGAGGTATGTTATCAGGGATATCGTCCGCGCTTGGCATCTCAGGTATTGTTGGAAATTCTGGTTTTGGTGCTGGAGCTTTGTGCATAGGAATAGGACTATGTTCCATTGGATTGGCGGGAGGCATATTCTTTTGTATTGGTGCTTCTGGTGCAGGTGATGGTTGCAGCTTGTCTGGCATTTCAGGTATTCCAAAATCAGGTTCGTTGACTTCTATTTTTTTTGGCTCGACAACTTCCATAGCAGGAGGTTCTGGCAGGTCCATCTTTGGAGCGCTTAATTTTTCATCTGTTGGTTTAGGGGGTACTGCGCCAGGTACGTCTGTCGGTAATGGTGGTAGAGAATTGTCGGGTAGTGGATTGTCATCGAAGTTTGGCATTTCCGGAAAAGATCCTGGTCCGTCCATACCTTCTATGCTTGGTACTGGAGGAAGTTCTAATCCTGCTTCCGCTGTATCTGCTTTATCCTTTTTCAAAAAGTTAAAGATTCCCATTACTAAACCCCCCAAATATGTTAAACTAAACCTACTCTTGAATAACTATGCTTTTAGTATTTAAACTTATATTAGTATTCTAGAATAGTGACAACAAACGCCGTTTTATGTACGAAAACATCGTAAAGCTTGCGTGCTGTTTAAATTCACTATGCAAATCGTCCGATGCAACTCGAAATATCTGTTGTTTTCATCGTAAGTTTTTGGGATTTTCTTGGCTAACACATATAATTACTAAATACTACTTTATCCTGCATGAGATTCATAATTTTCATTGCGATGGCTGCAATCTTGATATCTACAGTCAAAGCATCAAATCTATCTGCTACTGAACGTAAGCTAGATTTGAGCATCAATTTGGATTCTGACCGTAACAGTTCCTACATTATTATTGATTCATTGAATAGCTATAAGGTAAAGAACAAAACAGAATTATCAATTCCCGTTTTCATATATAGGGGAATCACGCTCAAACGCACGGTCTATGTGTGGATGCAAGATAGTCAGGGTAAAAAGATATCTTCCAAAGCAAAATTCTCTCTGCCGACGCGTTTTCAATCATACAACTTCACTGCTAACATTTCTTTTTCCGGCTGCAATCCTGACAAGACATACATAATTGTAGCTGAAGGGCTTGGTATCAACTCAAGACAGGAAGTACAGATGTTCTTTGAAGATTGCGATACAGAAGATATTATTTCCAAAACAACATCAGATAAGATATCTTTCGAGGTGATAGACCCTTGTAAAGAGATATATTCAGGAGTGCAGTTCAGCACACGTATACTCTTGCATAACCCGACACAGGACAACCTTGAGGTCGTTGCCTGGAGCTATGTCTATCGTTCATCAAAAACCATATCTGGCGACAGGGAACAGAACAGGAAAGTGGTGAATCTTCCTAGTTTTTCGAACGTTAGTTTTGACCTGGCAAACACAGCGATAGCGCAGGAGGGAAACTATTCTCTGAAGATAAAGCTGCTTCGCTCAGATCGGAAGTCTCCTAAAGAGTTCACATTTCCGTTAAGGCTTAAGACTGAAAATATACAGGGTGGTGACAACAATATTGAGATTACAGTAAAAAACAAGTTAAATGATTCAACTAAATATAATAGTATTGTCACAAAAAGAACATTGACAAAATCAAATATTTCTGGCAATAGGTCTGGAGTGATATTTCAGTCAAGTTCTGCAAAAGCACGCAACATGACTGTTTATTTTTTGATTGCAGTTCTTGTTCTTGTCCTCGTGGCTTTGGTGTTCAAAAGGCTTTGATATAGGCTATATGTCATCTAATACATACTCATAGAAAGATATATAAACCGTCCAATTTTTTTTTCTTACCATGCCAAAAGACGATAAATCAAAGGAAAAAGATTCGGAAATATCTGATAAGGAGCGTATTGATAAAGGTCATATAATGGTCCGAATCATAATAGAGGTGCTTGGAGCGCCTAAGGATTATGTTGAAGAGGCCATAAAGCTTGTTATAGATAAGTCTAATGATATTGATGGTGCTGAGGTTGTTTCCGAGTCTACTTATGAGGCTGAAGAGAAAGGTAAACTGTTCTGTGCTTTCTCTGAACTCGAAATTTGGTTTGACAATCTTGACAAGCTCACTCAGTTTATTTTTGACTTTACACCGTCATCTATAGAGATAATGCAGCCTACTACAATTGCGCTGAAAGGAAGTTTTATTTCCGGTTTCATGAATGATTTTCTTCTGAAGATGCATGATCTTGGACTTAAGCTTAAGGACACTGCAGCAAAAGAGCAGCTTTTGCAGAAGAACGCTGATACTCTTGTCAGGAATTTCATGAAGTTCTCGCTTTCAGAGCCAAGGAATGCGGAACAGTTAGTATCGATAACAGGCATTCCTAAAGATAATGTTATCGCTATGCTTGAGAATTTCGAGAAAGCAGGTATTGCAAAGAAAGAGGGGGATATTTACTCTCTCGTCAAGAAATGATTGTTGAGCACATACTTCGCAGCTTGCTACGGGGTTTTTGATTGTTTTATTGTTTATTTTAATCACGTATATTCAAATCATATTTTCCCAGATTCCATAAATTTATTTAACTTTTATTTGCTGAGGTGAACATGGCTGATTTCAAGAAAGAGGTTGAAGCTATTCTTTTTGCAGCAGGTAGAGTTGTTACGTTGAAGGAGCTTCAGAAGCTTCTGCATCTCAATGATCCTGGCATGATAAAGGAGACTATGCGCGAGCTTAAAGAGGATTACGATAATAATGAGAGTCCTCTTATGATAATATCTGAGGGTGATGATGAGATATCTGGCTGGAAGCTTACAGTGCGTGAGAAGATGCTTCCTCTTGTGCATAAGATAAATCCTCATACAGAACTAAGTAAGTCAATTCTCGAGACTCTTGCAGTGATTACATGGAAGCAGCCTATTGTTCAGTCTGACGTGATAAGGATACGTACTAACAAGGCTTATGATCATATAGCAGAGCTTTTGAGGTTGGGTTTCATCGCTAAGAAGCGTTTTGGTCGTAGTTACAGTATCAGCGTGACGCAGAAGTTCTTGGATTATTTCGATCTTAAGGATAACAAAGAAATTAAGGAGATGTTCAAGGATTTCAAGGATGTTGAGGTTGCTGTAAATAAGAAGAAAGACGATCTTGAGAAGGCAGCTCCTGAAGATACGCCTAAAGCCGGTACAGAAGAATCTGTTATTTCCGACGAGAAATCAGAAGAAAATATTTCTGAAGAAGGCATAGAGCTCGAGCCTTATATTGACGTGCTTCCTGAAGCCACCAAACCTAAAAAGCAGAACGAGGTTGAGGTGTACGAGCGTTCAGAAGAGGATGTTGCGCATGACTTGATAGAAGATGAGCAGGTAGATGAGGAAATTTCAGAAGACACAGAACAAGTTTCTGTTGAAAAAGAGCCCGAAGAGACTGCTGAAGAGAAAGCGCGTCGTCTTGCCCGCGAGCTTATTGAAGAAGAAACAGAAGCTGAAGAGGAAGATAAAGAAAGAGAGCGACAACTCCACCCTGAACTTGAGGATTTCATAGCATCATCTGTTGACCAGATAAAGCCAAAAGGTGCTGAGGATCATTCTTCCGAGATTACAGGCCATTCAGACCATGACGAAGACGAGGATGATGAAGAGGGTGAGGTTACAGACAAAAATGATAAGCACGAAGATGATTCTTCTGATAAGTCAAACAAACCTAAATCTGCTGAGGAGTTTCCTGGTCAGTTCGATTCTGAAGACGGATCAGACGAAGACAAGACTTAGGGGGTGTTCTCATGCCTAAGTTCTATTTTATTGTGCGGTGCAATGGTTGCGGTCATGATATGCTGTATCACACTGATACAAGGATTCTTGCTAAAAAGTCCAAGCGTTGTGTTTATTGTGGTAAGACTTTTTATGTCAAGGATCATATAATCAAAGAAGTCAGGCGCACTCTCTGACTGCTCTGCCTTTTCAGCCCCCATGATGCGTTTTTTCTGAAACCTGAAAATACTAAATTCTGACAGCACAAGCCGTCTATTACCATTTTAAAAACCAAACAAATATAAAGGGTCGGAATTTCCTGAAGAACAGTTTCTGACGGTTTAGACACGAAAATGACAGAAAATAATACAGAAGAACAGAAAGATGTTCAGGATACACCTAACAAAGTTCCTGAAGTAAATAATGAACGTATTATACCTTCAGTTGTTGAGGAAGAGATCAAGCGTTCTTATCTTGATTATTCTATGTCGGTGATTGTAGGCAGGGCTTTGCCTGACGTGAGAGATGGCTTCAAGCCAGTTCACAGAAGAGTTCTTTTCGCTATGCATGAGCTGGGGATGTTTTCTAATAAGCCTTTCAAGAAGTCTGCCAGGATTGTCGGAGAGGTTCTTGGTAAGTATCATCCGCACGGTGATACTGCTGCTTATGATACTATGGTCAGGATGGCTCAGGACTTTTCACTGAGGTACCCTCTTATCCAGGGTCAGGGTAATTTTGGTTCTATTGACGGTGATAGTGCTGCAGCTATGAGGTATACTGAAGCAAGATTATCAAAGATATCTGAGGATATTCTTGATGATATAAAGAAGGAGACTGTTGATTTTCAGCCTAATTTTGATGGCGAGCTTGAAGAGCCGGTTGTACTTCCTTGCAAGATACCTAACCTGCTCGTAAATGGAAGTTCAGGTATTGCAGTAGGTATGGCAACCAACATACCACCTCATAATATGACTGAAGTCATCGAAGGCACTGTGGCGCTGATAGACAATCCAGATGCTTCAAACGATGATCTTATGGAGCACATTTCAGGTCCTGATTTTCCTACCGGAGGAACTATATGTGGTCGTGCAGGCATAAAGAATGCTTATCGTACAGGTAGAGGCAAGGTTAAGATACGCGCCAAAACTTCTGTAGAGACTGTAAAGAAACGTGAAGCTATCATAATCCACGAGATACCTTATCAGGTAAATAAGGCCCTGATGATTGAGCAGACTGCTGATCTTGTGCGTGACAAGAAGATAACAGGCATTCATGACATCCGCGATGAGTCTGATAAGGATGGTATGCGTGTAGTGATTGAGCTTAAAAATGATGCTACTCCGGAGATTGTCCTGAATCAACTCTTCAAGCACACTCGGCTCGAGTCTACTTTTGGTATCATATTGTTGAGTCTTGTGAATAATGCGCCTAAGCTTTTGGATCTGAAGTCTATACTTCATTGTTTCATTGATCATCGTAGTGATGTTGTACGACGACGCACAGAGTTTGATTTGAGAAAAGCAGAAGCGCGGGCTCATATTCTTGAAGGTCTTACAAAGGCTCTGGATAATATTGATGCCATTGTGCAGAAGATAAAGCAGTCTAAGGATGTTGAGACTGCTCGTAATATCTTGATGTCTGATTATTCTCTGACTGATCTTCAGGCAAAGGCGATTCTTGATATGCGTCTTCAGAAGCTTTCTTCTTTGGAGCAGGATAAGATCCGTGAAGAGCATCAGTCTTTGATAGTTCTTATAGGTGAGTTGAAGGAGATACTTGCTGATAATCAGAAGATACTGGGTATAATCAAGAAAGAGCTTTCTGAGATGAAGGATAAATATGGTGACGCGCGTAGGACTGATATAAATGATTTTGTAGAAGATGATGTTGATATTATTGATCTTATTGAGGAGGAGGATGTTGTTGTGACAATAACTCATGCAGGTTATATCAAGCGTCTTCCTGTGGATACTTATAGGCAGCAGGGTCGTGGTGGTCGCGGTGTTATAGGTGCTGGTTCAAAAGAAGAGGATTTTGCAGAGCATCTTTTCATAGCATCGACGCATTCGAGTGTGTTGTTCTTCACTGATCAGGGCCAGGTGCATTGGCTTAAGGTTTACGAGATTCCTGAAGGTTCTCGTCAGGCCAAGGGTAAGGCCATAGTTAATCTTATAGGGTTGAATCCTGATGAGAATGTGAAGGCGTTTGTTCCTGTACTCGAATTTGATGATCAGCATTACTTGATTATGTGCACTAAGAATGGAACTATCAAGAAGACTTCACTTGAGAATTTCTCAAGACCTAGGCGTGGTGGTATCAGGGCCATAACTATAAATGAAGGCGATGGGCTTATTGAGGTTGTTATGACTGATGGTAATATGAATTTGATTATCGCTACTAAGGATGGTATGGCAGTTCACTTTGCAGAGAGTGATGTTCGTCCGATGGGTCGTACTGCTGCAGGTGTCAGAGGTATTAGCCTGAAGGATAATGATGCTGTCATCGGCATGGTTCTTTCAGAGGAGGATAAGACTCTTCTTACTGTGACTGAGAATGGTTATGGTAAGCGTACTGCTATTCCTGAGTATCGTTTCATTAAAAGGGGTGGAGTTGGTGTCAAGAACATCATCTGTTCTGAGCGTAACGGCAACGCGGTTGCTATAAGGTCTGTGACTGATGATGATGAATTGATGTTGATATCTCAGAACGGTATCATCATAAGGACGCCTGCTAAGCAGATTTCGACTATAGGTAGGGCGACTCAGGGTGTCAGGCTTATGAAGCTAGGTGCTGGAGATAAGCTCATCGACGCTGCTAAGATAGTGAATGAGTAAGCTACATTGTTTACTCATTGACAGGTAACGCCCAGCGAAGTTATAAAAGTTATAAGGATGTGCTGAGAAATTTCATCTCGGCGATTCTATTTGGTGGATTTAACGAACGGAGCGCGGTACCTGGCAAGAAAAGTCAATAATGCTGAGGAAATATACATGAAAGGCGCCATTATAACCCACCCAGGGCTTGAAGCAGTTTCTGGTAAAGAAGTGAAAGATATTCTAGGTAAAGAGTGCACTGTCGAGAGATCAGTGGCTATCTTCAATACTGATAAGATGATTGATTTTTGCACTCTATGCTATCGTTCACAGTCTGCGTACAAGGTGCTTGATCTTCTCTGGGAAGGAAATGTGACTGATATAGAATCTATTCTTCCAGAGATAAGAGACCTTGACTTGAAAGAGTGGTTGGAAAACACTAAGTTTGTTGTCCGCAGCAAGATTGTGGATAATGACGATCTTAGCACTATGGACTCTGAACGAAATATCGGAGAGATAATCCATGAGAAGTACGGTGCAGAAGTAAGTCTCAATGAGCCAGACATCACGTTTTTCCTTTATGTTTTAGGTAACAAGGCTTATTTTGGTATTGACTTTGCGGGTTTTGAACTCAGCAAGCGTAACTACAAGATCTTCGCTCTTGCTGACAGTATCAAGGCATCTGTCGCTTATTCTCTTGTTCGTCTTGCAGGTGTCAAGAAAGGCATGTCTGTTCTTGACCCGTTCACGCATTCAGGTACGGTTGCTATCGAGACTGCGTTGTATCTTTCAGATAAGCCCGTGCATTTCTATGAAAAGGATAAGTTCGCTTTTGTGAAGTTCCCTCAATTCAAAGATATTGATTTCGAGAAGTTCTTCGCGACTCATGACAAGTTCGATG
>CAZXTQ010000044.1:0-368 GCA_964643595.1 uncultured Methanosarcinales archaeon | reverse complement strand
AGATTATTAGGCGTCTTAGAAAAATTGAACCAGGATAATGTAAAGGGAATTACTGCTTCTGATTCGCAGCAGCGTCATCTTAAGTGTGCTGAGAAGAATTCCAAGATTGCGGGTATGAATAAGATGATTAATTTCACTAGGATGGATGTGGAATGGCTTGACACGAAGTTCGAGAAGGTGTCAGTCGATCGTATTGTCTCTAATCCTCCTAAGGTTTCGCGTCTTCTTACAGAGAAGGGAATTGAAAAGCTTTTCCAGGAACTTTTCTACACTGCAAACTTTGTTTTGAAACCAAACGGCCGAATTGTCATATTGGTCAAGAATTACAAGCAGATCCTTAACCACGCTCAGCGACATAACTTCACGCT
>CAZXTQ010000043.1:0-12542 GCA_964643595.1 uncultured Methanosarcinales archaeon | reverse complement strand
ACGATAAATCCGTAAATTTTTAGTAAAATTTCGGAGATTTTCCGATTTTTATTGATCGCGCAGTGATCACAAAGATCTAAATACCGGAAATCTTCCGGGTTTTATATGAAGTTCAAAACTTTTGATTATCGTTTCGCTGAAGAGATTCTCTCTACTAAATATCCTAAAATCAAAAAGGAGATTGAATCAATAATTAAATCAATAACTATTACACCTGATAACTCGGGTCGTAAAGAACTTAATGCTTTTCTCAAGAAGAAATTTGAATCTAAAGGTTGGAGGTCTGAACCACGCGTGTTCAAAGGACCTAAAACTCCATTAGCTAAATTAGATTTCATTAAAGATCGTGTGGGTGTAGAAGTTGCTTTTGGGCACGCTTCTTTCATAGGTATTGATCTTCTTAAATTACAAACAAGTTCTTATTCCCATCTTGATGAGATAGATTTGGGTATTTATATAACAACAACGAGATCTTTCAAAAAGAAAGTGATTGAACAATTTGATGTGAAGTGGGAAGGATCTTTAGATTTTGAAAAGGTTGAAAAGTATCTTCCAGAGTTCAAGAGTGCTATACAGGTACCTGTTTGGGTAATAGGATTGGAAGTCTAACTTATTAAATTAATTTGGTATTGTCTTCTTTTGTTCTTTATTATCGATTCGAGTTCTTTTAGATCAAGAAGTTGGTATGATTTCGAATCTTTATGCAGAGAAACAAAGCAAAATTGGTATTTGTTTCCTAATTTTTTTGCAATTGTGAACTCGCTTTCTGTTGCTCCGAAGAAAAATCCTCGCGGGTTATTAGGTAAATATTTTTGTGTTGTTTTTAGTTCTACAAGCGTTATGTTGTCTCTGCTCCAGTCAATAACATCGCCTTCTTTGACTTTTTTCTTTAGAAGTACGAGATCAAAAGATCTTATGTAATTTTTACTAAGATTAAATTCATTGAGAATCTGTTTTTTGAGTTCTGTATCTGGTACGATAAACTGCTTGTTTTGTTCTAATAAGAAATCTTTCCCTTCCTGTTCCGTTGTAAGATTTTTGTAAGTTATTACATATGAATGCTTGTGCGCCATACTCGGATATATTCCGGATTAGATCTATAAATCTTTCGATCAGTTTTCTCACAAACACCCTCGTAAACATCGCATCAGTCTTATCACAACTCCAGAAACTTCTTTTAGTGGGATTTCTGTTTGGGTGTTGAATTCTGTTTCGTTTTTTCTTCTTGTTGTTTTTGGTGTGCTAAAATTATGGTTCACATTTGTCCTGTTTGGTTGAACTTGACCATGAGTCGTTCAACTACGATGTTTGGGGCATAGCCTTTACGCCCGCATGCTTTTACGAACTCATCGTATGTTCCTTTATCTATATTGTAATCTATTCTGAATTTTTGTGGTTTTTTTGGAGTTGCTGCCATATTGTATCACCTAAGTGTGATTATGTCTGTGTGTTTATAATTGTTTAGTTGGTTGTCCGCTGCTTTGCTGTGGCATGGTCAAAACCAAAAAACTCTCGAACAAGGTTTTTAAACATCTTCTGTGTATATTATTTCCAGTATGATGTGGAGGATATTTGTTTTATGTTCTGTCTTGGTTTTTTCTAGTTTTTGCGTTTTTGCCCAGTCTGATTCGAGCGGCAATATTGCGGTTGAGCTTACGCGTCTCGACGAGAGTCAGTCGTATACTTTTATACTTGTGGTCATCGTCGCGGTTCTTTTTATCCTTATAGCAACGTTGGTTGTTGTCATGAGGCGGAGGTTTTCTTATCGTGCTGCGGTTAAGGAGGATATATCTGTTAAGCAGGTGCGTGATGATTCTTTCAGGGGTAGGGACTATTACGCAAAAGTCTTTGATAACGCACCACGTTCAAGCACGATTACTGATGAGAAATCAAACATGACCTGTCTTATCGACGAAAATGTTGATCGTTACCTTAAGGAGGATGAGCGTATAATAATCAATGTTCTTAGGATGAAGCACAACTCCTGCACTCAAGCGACTCTGAGGGTCGTCACTGATTTCTCTAAAGCACGCCTATCAAGACTTCTTTCAGAGCTTGAAGAGCGGGGAGTCATCTATAAGGAGCAGTCTGGAAGGAAGAACTTGATAACATTGAAGACTTGACACTGGACAGTATTTGTGTAACTACTACTAAATGCTAAAAAAGAGAAATGTTTATATACCTCACTTAGCATACAGATGCTTGCGTATAGTATATTACTGGGGGGCTTAAAGAGTTTTAAAACGGGTGTTTGCAGTGTTTAATCCTTTTTCAAGTCCTAAAAGGGTTTTTATGTACTTTTAAGTGACTAAAAATAAGAAAGTTAAGTCGAAAATGATATTGGGTTTGAAATGAGTTCAGAATCAAAAAAACAACCTGCTTTGGAACGTATAGTTGTTCTAGAGAGCGGAAGTAGACACAATACTGCTGAAAAAGGCATTCTTCAGGAAGAAATTAATAGGTTCTGTAATCATATCGGAAGGATAATACCTGTATCGTACCATAATTCTCCAGAACAGTTTCACAATTCAATATCAGATGTTATATCTAGTAATGATCTTGAAAAACGTTTATTGGCAGTTATACCACTCAGCTCAAGAAAGCATGATGTGCGTGGTGCAGGAGTCACCAGGGATTATGCTGCTTTGAGATCTCCTGAATTCGAAGCAGTGTCTGCTATCATCATAGGTGAGACAAAAAAGTTGCATGGTGAAAGGAAGACAAAAGTCGAGCGGAATATTGTTGATTGGAGACGTGAAGATAATACTGAATCCAGGACAAGACTTATGACTGCAGAAAGATATAATGGTGTTGCAGATGTTCTTATCAATACATGTCCTTTTCCTGTGATTATAGAGAGTTCCAAGGATAGTTCAGCCGATCTTTTAGGTGGTCGTGTCGACAAGGATGCTGATACCAGGGTTATAAGTGCGGATCCTGATCTTGTAAATGAATCCAGACGACCTGATGATGTCGTTCCATTCGCACGTGATGTCTTGATATATGGTTTTTCAAGTGATGAACCTGAGAATGATTTCAGGAATGATTTCCCAGCTTTAAGAGATGATCTTCAAGGGTATAGGATTCACATCACCGACGAGGATATATCTTCCGGCCGTATGGGTGGTGATAATTTAAGGAAGATTATTCAGAATATTGCTCTAAACACAAAGGATGGTTTTGACAGGATTTTGGTAGGTACTTATGTAAGAGAACCGAGCACCCGCAGGATAATTCCTATAAAGAATCTTCCTGAAGTATTGGAGTTCTTTCTTACGACACTTAGACCTAAACCTATTGGTGAGATGGGTGTAATATATGATTCAGTAACATACTCTGATGATATGGATGCTCTTAATGATTCCGGGCTTTTTGGTGCTTTCCAGCATTATGTTTTGCCGAATGCTTTCGAATCAGGTGAAGATCCTGTTGTATTGCTCAAAGAGAAGAGGGCGGCTGCAGTGAATAAGCTTTTGATTGAGGGTTCTGAAACTCTGCGTAAGAATGCTGAACTTGCTGACGCAGAACTTGTTTCTGCAAGTCTTCACGAGATTGTTCTTAGTGAGATTTCAGGAGAGGGTTCTAAGAGACCTTCTGTTTTTGATATGCCTCCTACTGATACTGTGATTCCTATAGAAGAAGTGGGTGTGATACCTTCTGTTGCTGAACTTCCTGTAGGTTCAATTGAAAACGCAGGCCTGATGGGTGCTGATTATCAGCCAATATCTGACGAGAAATTCAATCATATCATGGAAAATGATGTTTTTGCTGTTGATGGGTTGAATCCTTCCCAGATTTTGAGTTATAGGAGTCTTTTATCAAGATTCTCTGATGAGGGCAGGTCAAAGATACGGTCTGCTGTCAATTCTGCCGCATCTGATCTTACAAAAACAGATGGTGAACAGGATTTATATTGGGATCTTGTAGGTGTGCTTGCTGACGATGCTTTGACTATTCCGCCTGCAGATACTGTCGCGACGCTGCTTAAGTCTTATCTGCCAGGACTAATATCTTCCCGAGTTATTCCTTATGCTCCTTTGCATGAAGTTACAAAGGCTTGTGTCACTAAGGTAACTAGTGGAGGCGTGAATGATCTTCATGAAATCATACTTGCGGTTGATAGGCATATCAGTGATAGGCCTAAGAAAGTAAGAGAAGATACAAAGAGAGATGTTGAAAGAGTCCTTTCTTTAGAACCTATGAAAGAAGTTCTTGATATGGCTTCAGATATTGGTGGAGAGACTGGTGGCAACTTAGTTTATAATGGTCTGACTCTTGTTTCTGATCAACCTGTTGAATACTGGGATAAGATTGCAAGGATATACGCTAATGTTGCACGTGATGACTTGAGTAATTCTTATGATGTTTCTGACGCTATATTACAGAAAATTGCAGATCTGGATAATAAACACTGGAATGATTATCTTGCTGATGTTATAAAAGATTGCGATGAGCAGGATAAATGGTCTCAGGCACTTATTGTTGCATTAAATGTATTTGAAAAGTATGTTGCTATTGGTGATGATGATTCTTCTGATTCTTCTGGCGTTAGTTCCGATCCTTTAACTCTTCTTGAGGCTGCTGGACAGGGCAATGCAGTGAAAGGCAGGGCTTCCAAATCTTATGAGGATATTATTGATGCTGATTTTGAAGAGGTCTCTGGAAAAGGTATTCCGGAAGAACCTGAAGTTACTTCTCCGCCGAGCGACGAAGATTTCAGAGCTGTAGGACTTGATACTGATGACTATATGAGCGATCTTGAAAGTGATCCTTCATTGGTTGTTGAAGAAGCTAGCACTCCTCTAAGTGTTGACAGTGATGGGGGCATTCTTACAATACCTCGAAGTTCAGAATCTCCTGTTGTCATCGAAAGTTCAGGTGAAGATGTTGACAGTTCTGAAGATTACTTGCAGCATGTAACTAGCGAAGATGAACCTGTTGCTGCAACACCAACTGTTGCTGCAACACCTGCCACAGATCTTGAGGCTGTGATGGCTCAGGAAGCTTTAGATGAAATAGCTGGAGAGACACCACTTGCCGAAGAGGATATAGAATATTTATCTGACCAACCAAATACTCCACCACCTATTCCATCTGGTCCGCCGGGTCCGGCACCGTCAAGAGATGAGTATAGTGCTAAGGTTTCTACTCAGGCAACTGAAGAAGCGGGAGGTGATGTCACCAATAATTTGGCTGATGATGCTCCTGCAATACCTCTTACGCAGAGGAAGTATGATGATGATGGATTATCTACACCAAAAAAATCTGTTTCCGATGCTACACAACCAGGTTATGCTTCAATAGATAGTCCAACAGATAGTCCTATTCCTTTACCAGAAATTTCTTCACCAGAGGATGCAGCAATAAAACTGCTTTCAGGTCAAGACAATCCTTCCCCTGATGATTATTCTGTATTTGAAAAAGATGTGCTTGGAGTCATTGAAGAAGAGGATGATGGAAAATATGTTGGTCAGAGTGATGATTTTGTTGAGGGGTCAGTCCTTTCAAGAACTGAAGTTCGACCAGAAGAAAATAAAGATTATGACGGAGGTCCGATTGATATGGCAGATAAAGATTCTACAATAAAAACACCTGGTGCTCCAGAACTTGTTGCACCAGCAATAAATTATGCGCCGCCAGCTCCAGTATCTGAAGCTGACGATCTGGAACCAGCTCCAGAGGAGCCTGCTCCAGCACCGGTTCCAGAACAACCTGATACAGGTCTTGATGATCTCGAGAATGCAGTCGATGCCGCGACTGTGGATCCTGCTGCAAATTCAGCTCCTGATGTGTCCGGTGCTGATGATTACACTCAGCATGTTAACTCTGCGGCTGGTGCTTCCGTGCCTCCTGCTCAGGTACCTCCTGCTGCAGCATCTGCTCCTGTTCAACCTGAACAGCCAGCAGAAAAAAGTGGTTGGAAAAAACCTGTTGCTTATGTTGCACTCACTACATTATTGGTAGCTGCAGCTGCTGTCGGAGGTCATGCATTAAGGACTAGTGCTGCTGATTCTGCTTTCAGGAGAGAAGCTTCTGCTCAGGCAGGTTCATTACCTAATCTTTCCAAGACGCTACAGGCGAACTTGAGTGAGGTATATGGTGCAACATGGACTGAAGATGGAAATCCTGAAGCTTATGCAAGACACGCTAAAGCTTTGGATGCTTACGTCAAGACTTTCCCTAGTGAGCGTGAGAGCAATCTTTTGAATCATGAGGTATCTTATCTTGAGACAAGAGTTGCTGAAGAGAATGCTGCTCAGGCAAGAATCAAGTCAGCAGTTGCTGAAGAGATTGCACCAATCAAGCAGCAGAATACTGAACTTCAAGAACAGGTAAGTAATCTTGCCCGACAGTTAGAATCTTATCAGAAAACAGGTAAGCGTCGTGGTTCAAAAGCTGGCAGGTCCAAAGTGAATAGTGGTTCCAAGTCAGGCAGAGGTCACCACAAGGCTGGCGGAAGTAAAGGATATGTTCCTCAGCATAAACAGGGTGGAAGAAGAGCTTATCATTCTTTGGATGCTAAGATGATCAAGGCTCCATACACTGGTGCGCACAAGTCAGGTCATCGACCTGGAAGATCTTACACAGGTCAGGGAGCACCATAAATCCTAAAATATTTATTTTTTTTATCATCTTTTTTTCTACGATATCATGAGTCCGTAATACCCTACACTTTAGTGTAGGGATAGGGCGAATATATCAGTTAATTGAAACATTTTTGTTATTTGACGTCGGGCTGTAGATTCATCTCCGTCGAGAGTTTTCTCAATATTCTTCTGGATGTGCTCTTTTTGCCTTGTTTTCAGCCTCTGAATATCGTTTTGTAGGTATTTTATCCATTTTTCGATATAAAAGAGCCTTATTTGCACTTATTTAAACTAAATCTCTGCTCTGGAACAATCAGGAACAGAAAAGAGCATTTTTTCAAGGTTTGGAACAATCTCTGACAAGGGTTTCAGTAGTAAATTATTTATCGTTTCCCGTCTATGATATATTCAGAGAGGAAACTGTCTCCCGACGAGGCTACGACGAGAGAAACCAAAATCATTGTCGTCGGAACGATATCGCCAATCAATCATCACATTTCATTAACTCCATCCAGGATAACTTAACTCACCAAGTTCCTAAGTCGCTAACATTCACGATCAGCATCAATTCATAAAAAGGTCAACATGCTGTTCTAATCATACTAACAACTCGACTTCTGAATCTTGGTGTAGTCAGGCATATTTGCCGTTCCAATAATTTACAGTAACGATCGGATTACAACAATAATCAGAATTGCAGTTGCCACCTGGTGCAGTGTATGATAAATTGTTTGGAAACAAAACTGTGCAATAAAAGCATATATTCGTAAATCAAACGAAGCGGGGATGCCAAAGTGTGTGTTGGGTTTTGCTTGCTTTGTTCGAGTTCGCACTGCTCCAAACCACTAACTCAACTCCACACAAAATATTTTTTTTGGATTACCAAATTTTTCAAATATTGTTGGGTTGTTGATTGGAATTTTGCATGCATAAAAACGCAAGAATCAATATCATTTTTTCAGACCAAAATCTGTACCTTCCCATTTTAATCTTTTCCATTTCAATAAAGACTGACATCCTGAATTCCGCGCTTTGGGATGTTTTATGCATAGATTACAGAAATATGAAATTCACTACGCATCAATACTAAAACCTAGAAACCTTTAAATAGTAGCAATACTTGAGAAATATAGTTAATTCAGGGGTGGTTTTAGTTCAAAAGAGAGTCATATCTAGGATAATCTAGATAGATTACTATTATAATCACTTGAGGGGCTGTAAAATATGAATAAATCAGACAATTTAGAAAATAAAGTTCTAACTGGCTTTAAGAAGGCTGGAAGAGCTCTAAAAAACGCTGCAGAATCCACAGCAGACGCTATTTCAGGTATTCCTGCTACCGCTAAGACTGCAGTCATTGGCGGGGCTATGCTTGCGGCAATTGCTGGAGCTGGCGATGCTAACGCACAATCTTCAAAGACTACTGGTCCTGCTGACTGGCAGGCTGCGTATGTAGCGCATTCAAAACAGGCAGAATCGCATCGTGATTACAAAGCGGTTCATTCTGGTGATCTTGTCACAGGGCCTACTGCTGCTGAGATTGAAACTGCTGCAAAGCTAAGAGCTTGCTACCCTGGTCATGCTTTCGATATCCCCTCTCTTTACAAGCTGACCCGAAGCTATGGTATTCTTGCTTCTCAGATGTCTGGTGATGTGCAGTTTTCAAGACCTGCTGATTCTCGTGTCTCATTAAACGCTCCTGTCAAAGGATGTCAGGTTGAGTTTGGTACTACACAACTTAAGCTTATGAGCTATGCAGGTCATTCTCTTGACGAGTCCCTTGAACATTGGGTTTCTGGCAACAAGAGTTTTGGTTTCCAGCCGAATGAGTATTTCTTTAACAACGATGCTCAGACAAAGGCGCTCGTACTTGATGCTATGAGAGGTGCTGTCAACGATCTTGGTCTTGCACAGGCTTTCGCAGCCCAGAGATCAAAGAACGGTTTCGTGGCAATACCTCATGAAGTTATGTTAAAAGGTGTCGAAGCTGTGATGGGTCTTTACGCTCCATCAGCTGGACAGTCAGAAGTTGCGCAGCCCGCAGCACCTTACGTGCCTCCGGCTAAAGCAGTTCCTGTTGCTCCTGCTCAGGTTACACCTCGTGTGCAGATTTCCGAAACTCCTCTGCCTCAGTGCCGTGATGGTATTGACAATGATGGTGATGGTCGCATTGACGGTTACGATGCGCAATGTGCGGGTAATCCGGATTGGAACAATGAAGCAGTTGCTTATCAGCCTCCGGCTAAGGTCGTTCCTGCTCCGGTTGTTCCGCAGGTCGCTCCTGTTCCAGCACCTGTTGCTCCTGCTCAGATTGTTCCGCAGGACGCTTCTGCAGAAGTCTCTGCTCCAGCACAGGCTGAAGTTGTTCCTCCTAATCCTTGCGATGATCCTCTTTTCCAGAGGTCACTCGACGAGATAGAGGGACAGTATGAAGGTCAGATAGAAAATCATGTTCCAGTGGCTGATATAGACTCAGCGGCAGATGTTCGCTATGACGCACTTCAGGAACAGTGCCCTGATAATGCTGCAAGGATAACAGGTGCAAGGGATGCTCTTACGCAGGTACTCGAGCAGTATACAACAACGCTTGCTAACAGGTTGCATTTCAATCTTGCTGATGTTGGCTTCGGCCTTCACGGCGGTGCTGTGTCTTTCCCTAACACTGCAGATGGACATCTGCATCTTGGTTGGTCTACTGCAGAAGATGCGCCTAATCCATTCCACATCTCATTGTACGTCAACGGCGGTAACGAGCTTGTAGAAGGTTTCGACGGTGGTGAAAGAGAGACTCCTTTCGGTGGTGCTCTTTTGAATCTCGGCGGTGAGAACTACCAGCTCCGTCTTTCTTTGAACGGAAACTGGTTCAGGCAGACATCTGCTTTCGACTCACCATTGACTCAATTCGGTCCTGATACTTACGATATTGAAGGTGGTACTGAGACTGCTTCTGGCGAGCGTTCAGAAGATGGCCGCAGCGTCACTACTGGTGCTCCTATGGAGAACTGGTTCGCAACAGCAGAAGGTCTTGTTGACATTGGTCAGTTCGAGCTTCAGCTCGGTGTTGGTTTCGGTCAGTTCATGAGGCATGAGGAATCTGTTTCAAATGTTTATGAGTTGACAAACATCATGCAGGATTCTGTTGATCAGGGTCCTCCTCTGGTAGGTGTGCACACTGAGACTGGTGCAGACACTACTGTCAACACGCTTACTTTGACAGATGTTTTAACTAACTTGCTTGGGCTTAGGCTCGGCAGTGGTTTGAACTTCGACGCTGCTGGTGGTCAGATGTTTGCTGGTGCTGATGCTCAGTTGTTATACAACTGGTCTGATATCAGTGGTCAGAGTGAAGTGACTACAGTTACCAATCTGCATGACACTGTGACTGATGTGGACATAGAAGGTTTCCCTTCTGAAAGGATTGTCACACCAGGTGCAGATGGACAGCCAATTACTACTATCACACCACACGATGCTGAAGATCCAAGTCAGGCTAACTTGACTGTCAGAGGACGTGTCCTTTACGACAGCGAGAATCTCGCTCTGCGTCTCGAATTGGGTCCTGTTTTCCAGTTTGATAGTGATGGTTATACAGGTGTTGCACCTCTTGGTGTTGCAGGTAACATAACTGCTTTAGGCCGCATTCCTCAGGGCATGATCCTCGGAGGAAATGTCGAGAGCAATGGTTCTGAGATGAATCTTGATGCTATGTTCGCAAGCCATGCTGACTTCCAGTATTTTGTCGGCTATGTTGACATGTGCAACCAGCTCAGACAGGCAAGTCTTATCGATGATACTCTGCGTGATAGTTATCTGAACAACCTGTTCAACCAGCTTGTCGAGACCAGTGAGGGTTTTATCGTTACTGCAGGTGCTAGGTTCCAGGCAGAAGGTATGGATCAGACTTCAGGTCATGTATCTGTGGGTTATGCACATCAGTTCCCTCGTATGGGTCCTCTTGGTGCTAGCGTACAATTCGATTCTGATGATATGTCAGTGATTGGTACAGGATATGTCGGTCTGACTCGCGGTCTCAACCTCCGTCTTAGTTATGAGACGTCTGAGCACGAGCTCGGAGACAGGGAGCATATAGGACATGTCGGTCTTGTATACCATTTCGGTAATGGTGGTGACGAGTAAGTCAAAATATTTTTTTCATTTTCATTCATTTTCATATGTTCAAACAAAAAAACAAAACAAACACAAACCCGCTATCAAGGGTGAATGATAATCAATAATCGCATTATGCGAAATCAGAGGAAAAATACAATGGGAAAAAAAACAATATATGCAATTGTCGTGTTGGCTGTGCTGCTTTCAGCACTGTTCGCAGTGAGCGTTTATGCTCTGCCGGACAACCCGCCTACATGCAGTCTATCGTCTAATACGGTAGACACAACTACTACAGCCGTATTGACAGCTGTTTCTGTCGATACTCTTTCCAACGCAGGTGTGCGTAACATAAAGTTCTATGAGGACAATCGCCTGATATACACCAAGAGTTGCGGTTACGCGACAACTTGTGTGGGTGTCAAGACGATAGTCCACACTACTGACGGTTCTCACAATTATTATGCTGTTGCACGTGACAGAGCTGGCCAGACTACTCGTTCGAGCACGATAAGCATCGAGTTCGAGGGTATGAACAGGCCGCCTGTGATAGACACAGCCACCCCATCTAGTCCTACGACTATTGATGAGGATGAGACAGAAACTTTCAGGATTACTGCCCATGATCCTGACGGAGATTCTCTCTCGTATTCCTGGAAAGTTGACGGCATGGCCGTTCTAGGAGAGACAAGTTCCTCTTTTGATTTCAACAGTAATGTCGATGGTGACAGCGAGACTTTCGTTCTTTCAGCTTATGTTTCTGATGGTAACGGTGGTTATGATGTCACTGCTTGGACTATAAATGTAAATGATCTTGAGCCAGAGGTTGCTTTGCTGGGCGAGTCTGGCCTGACTGAGTGTGACTCTTTCGACTTTACTGCTGTTGTTGATTCTTATGATGATATCACTTCAGTTGATTGGGATTTCGGTGATGGTACTAATCATAGCGGTTCTGAGACTTCTGTCTCTCACAGTTTCCCTGAAGATGGTGATTATACTGTTACTGTCACTGTGACTGATGTTGATGGCGATACTGCTACAGATACTGTTTCAGTGGAAGTGCTTGACATCGCTCCTGAGGGTGTTGATGCTGGCGAAGACCAGAATATTACTGAAGGCGATACTGCTTTCTTCCATGGTGAAGCTTCAATGCTTTGCGCTTCTGATGTGATTGATAGCTGGACTTGGGATTTCGGTGATGGTAACACTGCTTCAGGTCAGGATGCTGACAACCTCTACGAAGATGATGGCACTTATACAGTCACTTTGACTGTTTGCGATGATGACGGCAGCTGTGTCTCAGACACTCTGGAAGTTTTTGCAGAAGATACTGAACCTACAGCAGATTTCGATTTCGATCCGATTGACCCTATCGAGGGTGACACTGTGGACTTCACTGACACTTCTGATGCTTATGATGATATAGTTTCATGGGCTTGGGAGTTTGGCGATGGCGATGTTAGTGGTGATCAGAATCCTTCTCACCAGTACGATCTTGAAGGTGATTATGAAGTATGCCTGACTGTTGAGGATGAGGATGGCGATTTCGATACTCATTGCGAAACTATAACTATCGGAAACAATGTTCCTGAAGTGCTTCTTGTTGCAGACATACTGTCAGGTGATGAGGCTCTTGATGTGCATTTCGATTGCGTAATCGTAGGTGGCGGTAATGCTCCTTTCGAGTTTGTGATTGATTTCGGTGATGGTAGCGCACCAGAATCTAGCGCTTCTGCTGACCACACATACACGCACAACGGCACTTACACAGCTACATGCACTGTTATGGATGTTGATGGTGATGTTGCTAGCGATGAGGAAGAAATAACAGTTTTCAATGCAGAGCCT
>CAZXTQ010000042.1:0-12899 GCA_964643595.1 uncultured Methanosarcinales archaeon | reverse complement strand
TTAGGTACTATGCCTTCTCTGTTACATATGTTGGTGCTTGTTTTCTTTGATGTGAACAGAAGAGAGAATCATGTTATTGTTTTTTTGTCACCAGTGTTTCTTTCAGTGATTTTCCTTTTATTGTGGTCTTCGAAACTCAATCCTGATATTGCTTCTATGGAAGGTCCGACTGTAGCATTTCTTAATGTTGTAATAGGTTATTTCATGATTATTTTCTTTATCCGTTGGGATAGGAAAATCAAAGTTATTACAAAAGGTCCGCTTTATGGTGAGACTGATGTGCTTAAGGAGCGTATCGAGGCAGATGCTGCTGAGATGGAACGGTTGAGACAGCAGGTAAGGCATTATGAACATTCATTGGCAGAAGCTAAAAAACAAGGTCCTGTGTCTGTTGAAGATACTCGACCTTTAAGATCAGCGATAGCATATTATGAACATAAAGCTTTGCAGGATGCGCGGGAACTTGATAAGTTGAAAGCTATGCTTACACATAAGCAGTTTGAGCTTGAGACTTCCAAACAGGACGCCCAGATATCTGAGCGCAGACTTCAGCCGTTAAAAGAGCAGATTGCGGATTATCATGCTAAAGTCGGTGCTCACTCAGATGAGATTGCAAGACTAAGAGGGCTTGTTGATGCTTATGCAAGAGAGCTTGACATGACCAAGAAAGAGGTTCAGACGAGTATAAGAAGTGTTGAGGATAAGTGCAAGGCTCTGAACTTCGTGATAGGGAGAGTCTATGCTGACAGCAAGGGTGGGAACAAGATTGTTCGGAATAAATTAAAGATTCCAAGAGATCTTTACAATGATTTTTCTGAGATTCTTTCCAGGCCGAAAAAGGTTGATCCTGTACGCATGTTGAACGTTCTTAGGAGTATTATTGTTAAGCTTGAGCAGATGGAGTTAGAAGAGGATAAAGTCATAAAGGTAAAGCAGGGGCGTATTCCTCTTGAGCGACTCAAAGGGGATACTGTGCTAAAGGTTCTGGCCAGGAATGATAAGGATCCTGTGCTTGATTATCATGACGAGGCTAAGATGGTGTGTAAGCAATTGCTTTCTTTGATGGAGCAATAATATGGCTGAATCAAAAGCAGACTCGAAAGCAGGATCTGTTAAGATTTTCTACGAAAAAGGCTACGCAATAAACAAACGAGTCGGAGCGGTCATCAACTCAGCGAATGGTTTTCTTCTTCTAGGCACTAGTGGTGCGGGTGCAATACGAAAGAAATCCCAACAACTAAACAAGAAAGAAAAAATGAAATATGCTCAGCTTCTGAATTCTCTTCCAAAATCAATCAAGAATGACTATCTCCGTGTTTTCAAAGAACACGGATGGATTCCTACTTATGCTCAGCTGGGGTGCTTGAGGTTGCTTGTAGAGTGGAAAGGTTGTGAAGTGAAGCGTGGTGACGCAGTGCTTCAGATGGACTGGTCAAAGAAAGATTCTCGTCCGATACTACATGCTGTAGGTATGTCTTACAAGCTCAGGATAAATGACTCTTCAAGACTCAAGGCGACGGATGCTACGATACGCAACTCAGTCACTAAAGCGTTGAAGATAGTGGATTTTCTTGAGAAGCGGAGTGTCGCTCTTCCTTTGATGTGCGTGAGACCTGCTTATGGTGTTGGTCCTGAGAGGTCGCTCAAGGCGATACGTGAAGCTATCCGTGCGGCCAGGCTGAAGAATGTGAAGAAGATAATCTTGTGTTTTGACAACGATGTATCTTCAAGATATCTGCGTTCTATAATTTGATTGTTGAGTACTTGCCGACCAGTTCTGCCTCTTCAAGTATGTGTTCTTCCATGGCTGACTCGACGTCCACTTTATCGCTTTCTGCATCGATATCCAGTTCGGTATCAAGCGCGTAGAGTTTAAACATATAACTGTGCGTCCCTGATGGCGGGCAGGGGCCGCCCCAATCATTTCGCCCCCAGCTGTTCAGCCCTTGTATTCCTGGCACAGAGTCTTCTTTGATGCTTGTTGTTTCAGGTGGTATGTTCCAGACTATCCAATGGTTCCATACTCCTACTGGGGCGTCAGGGTCATCGACGATGAGCACAAGGCTCTTCGCGCCTAACGGCACTCCGGATATCCTTAAAGGAGGGTTGATGTCTTCTCCATCACAACTGTATTTTGAAGGCATGTCTCCATGGTTCTTGAATGCTGTGCTTGAAATTGTAAGGCTCATATAATCCACCTCGTCTGCTCTTACTTGTTCTTGCGCAGTTTCCTGTACTGAAGGTTGCTGTATTGGTTCTGGTTGCTTGACCTCTGTCGCGCAGCCGTATAGAAAGATAATGATTGCCAGTATTATTAGTATTTTCGATCTCATACTTCATTCTTTCAGGTTTTAGTTGCCCTCACTGCGCCGAGAAGATATACAAAGAATACAATTCTAAATACTGCTGAGATTGAATTTAGTATTCCTATCACTGCAAGGTCTAATGGATTATAGATTATCCAAGCGCTTGAAGCGACTGTAAACAATAGTGACCATGCGAGTATGAACAATGATTTACGAAACACTCTATCTCGTTTCATCAGCTCGTAATGCTGCATTATGTGTTCTTTTACGTATTTCTGGTCAGCTTTTATGAGCGAAAATACAATGTAGAGCAGGATAAGAAGTGCTATCGTCTCAAGTACAACGTTGACGACTAATGTTATGGCTACCATTTAGGTTACCTCCTTTTATGTACATCAGGTGTATTTATTATAAAAAGTTATGCTTATGGAGTATGTAATAAGTCTACTGCATAAAGTTAATATGTGCTGCCTAGCGTACTGTAAATGCAACTGCTACGCCACCTCTGTCTCAAGAGCTATCAGGAAATTCTTAAAGTTTGATCCATGCGTGGTGGACGATATAGAGCAGGTCCTCAATGCTCGCGACGAGGTGGCGTAGAAATAGGACTGCTACTCGGTCTAGCGCAGCCATTGAATAGTTTATTCAGATTTCAAAATCGTAGGGTTCAGAATGTGGCGAATTATTTTTTCTCAGAACTGAATGCAAGGAGTTCTGAACGTAATAGGTTTAGCTGTGCCTGTCTGTTCTTCAGAAGGGTTTCATCTTTGATGAGTGTCATGTCCCATTCCAGAGTTGTAATCCTTTTTTTGAGGAATTCAACTCTTTCTGAATTGTTTGTGTCCATAGAAATCGCCTCAGTCCTATATCATATCATTTGATAAGGTTTTTTAGCACTGATTGGTTTTTTATTGAGTCTCTCCGTTCGGATTATGTTTGCCAAAAATGGAATCAATAAAATGGTGTATGGTTGGCAAATATTTAAATCTTTTGATACTAGATAATATAGGACTTATGAGGCTATAAGCAGAAATAAACCGTTTTAAAGAAAAAATAAATATTTTCTGCCACTTAGAGCATAAAAGAGCTGTTAATATCCGATTCAGCTCTCTCTGAGGTAGCCCCAGTTGTGTAGCTTGTCGCTGTCCTCAAACCACCTGTCTCCTATATCTTTGCGGTAGTACATCTGGGGTATCATGATATTTTTTACCCTGTTGTGCATCTGGTTCTGGGCCTGTTTCATTGTTGTTCCGCAACCGCAAACTACAAGGATGACTCCTGAAGTTCCGGTTATGACCCATTCTCCGTTGACATTCTTGACATCTTCAATATGAACTCCTTCTGTAGGTTTCTTGAAGTGGATAACTGTGTCTTTTGACTTCACTGCAAATGTTTCCGGATCATTGAAAGGGAATGGCGGCACTACTATCCTGAGTCCTATTTGGTATCCTGTTTTTGTCTTGAACCGTTTTAGCTCTCCTGTTGATAGTTTGTACATGAACTCGCCCATCGGCATGAGTATGCCTTCTTGCTGTATGAATATTGTAGGATACCCGAATCTTGCTGTGAATTCGAGCGGGTGTATTCCGTTGCCGTTGACTATGCAATTGAGGTCTATATATCCCACATATCCTTCTTCTGCGAGTTTTGTCTCTAGTTTTTTGAGTGTTTGGTTGAATATCTTGTTAGGTTCACTCCAGAACATCGCTGTTCCCATCTCTCCTGTGCTTGGTCCGAGGTTTCCGGGAAATAGTTTCTTGTGTTCGAAGTTAACATTGATAGGTGGTACGTATTCTTTTCCGTTGAAGAACGCTCCGACCGCAACTTCCACACCTACCACTCTTTTTTGCAGCTGGAATGCAGGTATCTTGTCGGCCCATGCATTTTTGTAGTCTCCAAGAACTTGTACGACATCCTTACCATCATCTTCTTCTCCTACAAACAGGAGTCCTTTCAGGTTCTGTGCTTCGCCGGATGGCTTGATAACATATCTTCCAGGGTGTGCTTTTACAAATTCTATCGCATCATCGAATGATGTGAAGTGGTTGTAAGGTATTATGTTTATTCCGATTTTTCTGAGTTCTTCTTGTCCAAATGACCTGTCGTCTTCAAGGTCGTCTGTGTAGGGTGTTCCTCCCACTACGTTCTTTCCGAGTGATCGTAATGCTTGTGCTTCTTTTCCCATGCCTAGTACGTCATCGAATATTATTACGTCTGCCCATTCGACTTCTGCTTTCCAGTCTTCGACTTTTGGTATGAACCCATCACCCACTTCCTTGTCTTCTGGGTTGCTGGTGTAGAATTTGACTTCATGACCTTCTTTGATCATGATTCTTGCGATGTCTGCTATTAGTGCATCATATGTTACGAATAAGAATTTCTTTTTTTCGAGCGCTTGCTCCATAATCGTTGCCTCCTATTTTTTGGTATATTTTTAAATAGATTTTTATGTTGGATTGAATTCAAGACTTAGTATTTATTTCTTTCTGGTTTTCGTATGTAATAAGTCTGCTGTATAAAGTGAATATATGCTGCATAGCGAACTGTATGTACAACTGCTACGCCACCTCTGTCTCAAGAGCTATCAGGAAATTCTTAAAGTTTGTTCCATGTGTGGTGGACGATATAGAGCAGGTCCTCAATGCTCGCGACGAGGTGGCGTAGAAATCGGACTGCTACTCGGTCTAGCGCAGCCATTGAATAGTTTATTCAGCTTTCACAATCGCATGGTTCAGAATTAGGCAAATTATTCAGACGGAGTGCGGCATATAGTCAAGAACCACCAGTCAATTATACCCGCACTATAGGGTGGTTGTTGACTCCACAATTCCACCAGGCATCAACACCGCTGGTGAATACGCCGGTGGAATTGTCGTATTCATCGTCTAGCTGACTTATTACATGCGGATTTTCAATACTTCAACAGGGGTATTTCTTGTACTTGGTGTAGTAGTATATCAGGACGCCGGTGATCGTTCCAAGAATGTTGACTATAATGTCTCCCATCGTGTCTGTGTACTGTCCTGCCATGTTTTCTGTTGAACCTACATCTCCTGATCCTGCGAATAGTATTCCGTCTCCGTGTCCTAGTAACATGAAGCCTGCGAACTCCACCAGCTCTACTAACACTCCGAAAAGCACCACTGTGGCAATCACGAGAAATATTAGTATTGCTTTGTGCTCATCGAAGACAGTATTTTTCACACGCGCCTTTTTCTTTATTTGTAGATTTCGAGTGACAAAGTTGAATGTGAGATATCCTGCTACAAGTGATGCTATGAAGTGGACTATGTTGTCATACCCAAATATTTCCCAAGTAAGTGAATACCATCCGAACGTTCCCATATTGTGTAAAAGTAGCGCGAAATTGAACATGATGAAACCGAAGAATCTGACATTGAGCCATCTGAGCATTAATAAGAAGAATGTGAGCGCCGCGATTGATAGTATATTGTCAAAAAGCCATTGTGATCTGAGGGTATAGTTGTAGCCTGCCAGACCAATATAGATTACAAGAAATATTGCGTATATTCCATATTTCTCTTTCTTGTTCATATCCTAGAACCAGCCTCTTCTTCTGAAGAAGTATATCATGCCTGTTGCCATGAGTATCAGGACTGCCATCATAACCCAGAATCCATAAGCGTATCCTGAGCCAGGAAGTATGGCAAAGTTTGTTCCATATATGCCTGATATGACTGTAAGTGGCAAGGCTATAGTTGCTATTATCGAGAGAACTTTCATGACTTCGTTCATGTTATTTGATATGGCTGACATGTAGACATCATATGTGTTGCCTACAGCTTCTCTGTAGTTGTCGACAGAGTCTGCCACCCTGACTGCGTGATCGTATATGTCCCTAAAGTAAGGGAGCGATTTCTTACTAAGTTCTTTGTATTGGTTCTTTGTGAGAAATCCTATTTTCTCTCTCTGAGGCAGGGTGTACTTCTTGATGCGGGTAATCCGTCTCTTGAGTTTGAGTATGTTTTGGAGAAGCTCAGGTTTTGGCCTGTGTGCGACCTCTTCTTCTATTTTCTCTATCTCATCGTCTATGTTCTCGAGTATAGGAAAGTAGTTGTCGACTTCCATGTCAAGCAGTCTATGGAACAGGAAGTCAGGACTTTTTTTCATAAGGTCTGCAAGACGCGCATGATCATTCTTCAGTTCGTCGTATGATTTTAGATTTCCTTTATGGTTAGTTATGATGAATGTCTTTCCTATTATAAAGTCAATCTCTATAAGTTCGATCCGTTGCTTTTTCTCTATTCCATAGAATACGCAGAACAGGTATTCGTTGAACTCTTCTACTTTTATCCTTACGTTCTGGTTGTATAGGTCTTCAGAAGTGAGTTGGTGGAGGTTGAATTCGGTTTCAAGCAGTTTCTGTTCTTCTTTTGTGATGTCTTTGATGTCGATCCATATGGTTTCATTATTTAGTTTGGGAATTTCTTTTGTATCTGCCTGTTTTATCTTATCTTTATCGAGATGGTATATCTCTATCATTTTCTAGTACCTTTTTGGGTCTTCTTTAGCTTTATTTTGTTTTTATTTTTTGCCTTGCCCTCTATCTTTTCAATTGTCTTTTTTATCTTGTCTGTTTCTTTCTGGACATTTGTTTTGTAGACTAGTGTCCTGTATGGGAACGGTATCTCTATACCTCCACGGTCGAACCTTTCTTTTATGCTCTTGTTTAGATCACAACCCATAATGAATGCTTCTGCAGAGTCTTTTGCCCATACGTATGCTCGGAGATTTACTGATGAGTCTCCGAACCCGATAACCCTTACGCCCACTTCTGGTCGTCCGTCTTCTTTCTCTTCTTTTGTTCTGTTGTCTATATAGTTAGGGTGCTTGACTGCTTCTTCCTGCATTATCTTTATCGCTCTGTCGATGTCAGAGTCATAGCTTATGCCTATCTCCACCCATCTGCATATTTTTGTGTCCTGTGAATCCCAGTTCTCTATTGTTTCGTTGCTGATTACAGAGTTTGGGATTATCAATCGTTTGTTCTCAAAATTTCTTATGATTGTGTGTCTTAGTGTTATGTCTTCGACCACTCCAGCATCTGTGCCTATCTTTATCCGCTCACCTACTTTGAATGGTTTGAAGATGACCAGGAATACGCCTGATACTAGATTAGAGAATGCCTGTTGTGATGCAAAACCTACTATTACTGCGAGTATTCCTGCTCCTGCAAAGATGGATACTGCTAGCGTCCTGAATGCGGGTATTGTGTATATGGATACACTTATACCGATTATATATATGACTGCAGAAAGTGCGTGCTTTAGGAATCGGTACTTTGTTGCGTCTACTTTGAGGTGTTTTGATGATCGTTGGAATGCTCTGTCAAGCAGAAAGGCAAAGAATCTTGATGCCAAAAAAGATATAAACATTATTATTACTATTATTATTAGCTTGTCTATGCTGTTCAGGAACATGTCGTGGTAGTATTGCCAGTTTGCCATCTTGACCTCTTTTAAGCTATTGATTGACTATACCCGGGTCATTTATAAATGTTTGTCACGAATACAATCAACGTATTTTCAGGCAACAAAGCAATCTCTGTGCGGACAAAAAGGCCAATCTCTTTTTCGGAATCAGAACTTAATCCGTAAGGGTTAGTCAATATGATTAATTTGTTTTTCTCGATCAATTCTTTGATGTGTCTGTGTATTGCATCAGAGGTTACGGCAATATCTGAGTGAAGTTCGTCAAACACTACTATCTTATTTTCAGGCACTTCACCGAACTTTATGCTTGATTTCCTATACTTGCGGTCAGTTCCTTTTCTTTGTTCAGTAAGCGTGATATATTCTACGAAATCAAAACCGAAATGTTTGAATATTGTATTTGTTGCAGAAGTAGATTTGCCGGTATTGTATTTTGATATGATTACTATACAATTATAAGAATTAAAAATCGGAAGAATTCCGGGCAGGTCTGAAGAGATGTCTCTTATCACTCTGAAAGATTTTCCAGCAATAGTCTGTTCTCTTGTAGGCATTTATTTAACTCTATATTAAAGTCGTTACTGGTTAAATAATGTTTCGTGTGTTTTTCCAGAAATATTTCGGCGTCTTCGGATTTCTTCTGTTGTGTGCTGAGTTTCCAGATGAATTTCTCATCCATCGTCTTCGAACTCTTCTTGACATCGATTGCTATTTTCTTATTGTTCAATCGCATGAATACATCTGCAGCTACGAATGCGGTTCTTTTGTTGCCGTCAGCGAATGGGTGGTACTTCATGAAGTTGAATAGGAACTTTGCTGCAAACCTGAACAGGTCAATATCGACTGATCTTTCAATGACTGAATTGATGTCTTCTTTCTGCAGTGCGGTACTGTCTACGTGTGTCTGTGCAGCGATTGCATCATGTATTTGAACCAGTCTGCTTTTCGTGAACACGATATCTTTGAGCAGAAGGAATTCAAAGCTTTTTTGCGCACTTTTTTCAGAATCCAGCTTTTCCTCTATCGCAGATCGAAGAAAATCCGCAACCGACACGTACTTTTCAGATCTTGCTAGCAATGCCTCTATCTCTTTGAAATGATACTCTGGCAGCTTAGTTGTCCTGTACTTAGTGAGTGTCATATAAGTGTCATATATACCACTAACTATTTAAATATTATGTTTTTATTTATAAATGATGCTTGGAATTAATTGATAAGAATTTGTTAATGGGTGCTTATTTACTGCTGTCTATCTTCTGCTTGTTTCTGTACAATCTCAAATAATCTGTCAAGAATTTCTTTTGGTATCTTTAATCCGGTACTCTCTAGTGTTTCTAAGAATTCTCCCAGTTCAAATGCTGCTCTGCTTTTTCCTATTTCAAGCTGGTTTTTTGCTTCATTGATTAGTATATCCCAATCAATTTTTTTGTTCTGGATGATATTGATTGCATCTTCCTGGTCTTTGACCCTGTCTGTTGCGCATTTCATTATCAGTATGTCGTGCGGGTCTGCTGCTTTGATTGTGAGTCTTTCAAATTGGTGTGTTGCGTCAGCCCTTTTTTTCATTTGATCTGAGAATCTGAAATATACTACATCTTCTACAAACAGATCGAATCTTTCATCGCCCCGCGTCATCATCTGTGGTATGTTTTTTTTAATTCCGTACACCTTGATGGCGTTCATCTCTTTATAGCCTAATTTTTCAAGGGCTGTTTTGAATGTCTCGCGGTCTTTTTCATTTTCTAATACCAGGTCTATGTCGAGTGTTACATCTTTGATTCCGTGGAGCATCATCGCTGTTCCCCCTACAGCATAGACTGTGAGTTTTCTACTCAGCTCTCTTGAGATTGCTAATAACAGCTCTCTTTGGTCGTCTATGTTTATCATATGTATACTCCTCCAGATCGGCAGTGTTTAGCGGGATGTGTATTTTCCACTCATCTTCGATGCTCTTGAAGTCTTTTGAAAAAAGTTTTTGTACTATATATTTTTTTCTTGTTTCTTTTTTTGGCAGTGCGTTGTTTCGGAATCTTTTCGGCATGCGTCTTACTTTCATGACCTTTCGGGCCAGGTCATATAATGCGCCGACTTGTCTGACAACATTTTCTTTTTTGGCGAGCTGGTAGAGCAGACTCCAATCATCAATTTTCTTGAATTGAGATAGTGCTGATAATAGATACCTGACATTTGCTTTCTTTATTGCATGGATCAATATTTCTTCATGGCTCGGGATATTTCCATATATCATATGGACTTGTGATTCTGCAAGCTTTATAGGGGAGTCTTTGTTGAGCAGTTCGGTGTAGCTTATACCTCCGAGTCGATTTTTCTTATTTATTCGGTATATTCTGCGTCCTTCATGATCCCTTGTTGTTTTTACGTATCCTTGTTTTCTTAACCTATGTATGTAGTATGTGGCCTGTTGTCTATTCACTCCTAAAGACTTCATGACTGTAGGTATGGTGTGTAATCCTTCTAATTTTATCAATACCTCATTTACTTTCATAGTTAAATTTAGATATAACTATTATTTAAACTTATCTATTTTAAACAAAAAATAATTAAATGTGGTTAGTTTATTATATAAATAAAGTGCTGAAAACATAATTTTGAGTGTTCTGAGACTGCTAAAATGATTGTTGAGCGCATACTCCGCAGCTTGCTGCGGTGATGAGGTCAACACCAAAAACCACGTGCAAAAATACAGGTCATGTTGCTTATAGCAACATACCCCATTAACTTGCTGCGGGGTTTTTGATTTATGCGTGGTGGACGATATAGAGCAGGTCCTCAATGCTCGCGACGAGGTGGCGTAGAAATGACTACCTCCCCGACTTGAAATTCAACTTGTTGAATTCCTTCACGCACGAAGAGAGTGATAGAGGTCGGGGTATTGAAGGGTGGTCGACCAGAGAATTCTGAGACCCCAACCTCAAAGTTGGGGTATGGATTCTCTGTGTATCAAAAAAGGTTGTGTTGGTAGGATTAGGAGGAATATCCCTTATCACTCTGAAAGATTTTCAGGTACTAATCTGTTGTATTAGGCGTGTTTTCTATATTGCCTTTTGTAGCTTGTCAAAGAACTCTTTTTTGATAAGTGTATATTCTTTTAGTTTTTGCATAGTCTCTTCCAGATCCAGTATTACCCATTTGTCCCCGTGTTCTGCCTGCCATATAGCTTCATCTGTGATAGCTTGCCAATCAATTTCTCTTTCTTTTTCGATGATCATCCTAACATCATCAAAATCTCGTTCTCTTTGAGTTATGGATTTCATTAGTATTATATCCTGCTTACCTAGAACAAATACTGTGAGGGTATTATCTTTCATCACGAAATCGAATCTGCCATATACTCTTTTTTTCATATCATCGCTGAGTTTTGTTTGAAAGACCTGTTTTAGAAATATATCAAATCGTTCATCTCCTTTTGAAAACATAACTGGTTTGTTTTGCTCCTTTATAAGTTCAGGAGAATATATTTTCAGAAGACTCTTCTTTTCATAGCCGAGCAATCGTATTGCTCTTATGAATTCATCTTTCGAATCCTCATCCTCGAAAATTATATCGATGTCCTTGGTAGCATTCTTGTAGCCATAGTACATCATAGCATTACCGCCAAATGCGTAGCAGGATATGTCTTTGGTGAGGTGTCTGCTGATTAGTTTGAAAAGGTCGTTCATGCTTTCTGTGTCGATCATCTTAAGTCCTCCAGATCTTTTTTGGCGAAAGGTATCTTGATTTTCCATTCAGCACCTATTTTTTTCAACTCCTCAACATCTGTTTTTAGTCCGGGTATTAACTCACGCATTTTAGCAGTTCTGGATTTTCGTTTCATGCTATTGAGTATGTTGTCAGGCATTTTCCTGGTTTTCATCACTTTTCTTGAAATCTCATATAGTGTGCCAGTCTCTCTTTCAATCCCTTTAAGTTTTGCAAGATTATGCAGCCTTTTCCAATTCCTGATATGGTTGAATAAGTGTAGACTCGCATGTATTGTCCTGAAATCTTTCGTTAGGATCGCATCAACAAGGGCATTTTCGATGGTGTATCTTCCGTAGGCTGCATGTTTGAAAGGTGGGACTATCTTGTTCTTGGAATATTTATTGATTATGTAGAACATGTTTTTTCCACCGCGCAGTTCTTTTTTGGTGCTGATGGTGTATACTCGTTTCTGCCTGCCTCCTCCTGAGGTCTTGACATATCCTTCTTTTCTGAGCCTGCTTATCAGATTTAGCGCGGAAGATATGCTGATGTTCATCTCTTCAGCAACACTATCTATTGTGTGCTTTCCCTGTAACAGTTTTAGGGTATTATCTATATTCATATATGTTAAACATCGTAAGTATTATATAAATATTTCGTTTATTAAGTGAGGTTAAAACTATTTTTTAGAGTGTTCGATCATCTTTTATACTCGGAGCGGGAATACTCCACCGTTTTTTGAGCAGTTTATGCTCAAAACCTTCAAGGAAACCTTGAAGTCAATCACTCTCTTCGTTCGTGAAAGTCTTCAAGCAAAGCTTGAATTTTAGGTCGGGGAGTAGGTCATATATGTTTCATCATGTGGAATTTTGATGTCACTTATAAGTAGTAAAATAATCGGAAGACTTAAATACGAGTGATATTTTCTAATGATTAACATGGTAAAACATCAGATATGCATAACTATAGATGAAGAAACCCTTTTGAAGACCAAAGAGCGGCTCAGAGACGGTGTCTTCCGCAACAAATCACATTTCTTTGAGTTTGCAGCGCAAAGGCTGCTGGAGGAAAAAAATGACTGAATCTTACAAAGACACACTACGCGAAAAGATATTCAAAATGGCGGATTTTATCGGCATGAGTTTTTATGTCAATAACCCGAACATGACAGTTGGGGAAAAGCCTGCCAATGATGTTGTTCTTTACAGTCTGATGACTGGATTATTGAATAGAAACCAGCTCATAACAGGAAATTACGGTCTGGGAAAAACAACTACTGCTGAAGCAGTATCTTCACTATTATTTGGGTTGCCTGTTGAATTTGTCGAGAAAGGTATGATTCAGGGCCACCCACAACTTACTGAAGAGAAGATATTTGGACGATTGGATTTTTCTAAGTTGAGTGAGACTGAAAAAGTTATATTTAGTACGTTTGCGC
>CAZXTQ010000041.1:0-12939 GCA_964643595.1 uncultured Methanosarcinales archaeon | reverse complement strand
CAATGACTGCGCTAGGCGGCATATATTCACTTTATGCGGCAGACTTATTACATACAATATTACTAAAGATTTAAAAAAGAGTTGATTTGTTCTTTTCCTATGGCAAATCCAGTCACACACATAATAATACCAATGCTGATAGTCGAGACTTTCCGCAGATATGTTTTCAAAGAGAAATTCTCAAAATGGTATGTTTTCTTTGCAGGTTTCATGGGCGCAGTCCCGGACTTCGATATATTTTATGCTCTTATGAAGACAGGAAGATTCACTACATTGTATCATAGAGAGATCACCCATTCTCTTCTGATACCGATAGCGCTGTCGCTTATTGGAATTTTATTGTATATTTTGTATTCGAGAAATATTCTTCGGTATGATGGCTGGAAAATAACTTACTGGTTATTGTTCTTAACAAGCTTTGGATTAATGACTCACACGTTGCTTGATGGAATAGCTGGATTCCATCAATGGTTCTATCCCCTTTCATGGCAGGCAGGACTTCCTAACATAATATATGACAAATACCGCGCAGCAATATTAGATGGAGCTCTGATGTTAGCATGGTTATTGTATGATGAAGAATTGTTTGAAGATATCACAAATTTCTTCCTGCGGCGTTGAGTTTCAATCTTTGTAAGTGGCGCTTTTTACCCTCTTCTATATCAGCAGGATTCGTTAAATAATTAGACAAAAGCTTTTCAACACACTCAGCACCACATACCTCTCCAGTAGGGTACCTATCAGGGAATTCTTTACGATATTGATCGTGATGTATAGTAAGTCCTTGTTCTCCGCCTTCGTAAAGCCTAACACTACCACATACGTAACAGTGCGTATCAATAGATCTATCTACCATTTCTCAACACCTTAAATCTCTGAATATCTCTTGTAGAATCGTTCAAAAAAGAGGTAGTATAAAAAAATATACCCAAGATGTGCGGAATCTTCAGGGGGACTGAGAAATTTATTGCACATCAGGGCAGGAGCTGAAACCACTATAAGTGATTTCATACGGTATGTATATCGAGGTCATATATAAATGTTTTGTTTTTGTTGTCACTCTTTGGTGACTACAAAATAAGTTAATACTTACAATGTAAGTATTGTGTGTGGTAAAGTTGTTTATGATTTAGATTTATAATAATGCCAAAAATGATGCCAAAAGAAAATAAAAATCCCAACCGCCCCGATGGGCAGGGTATTGACAACAAATAAAAAAAATTGAAAAGATTTGGTAATCAAAAACCCCGCAGCAAGTTGCGGAGTATGCGCTCAACAATCAATCCCTTATGTCCAGTCTTTAAGCAGACACCATCAAGAACAATGGTACAAAAACCAATGAAACTATCGTCATCAGTTTAATAAGGATGTTGATGGAAGGTCCTGAAGTGTCCTTGAATGGATCACCCACAGTGTCGCCAACAACCGCAGCCTTGTGAGTGTCAGAACCCTTACCGCCGAGCTTGCCCATCTCAATATACTTCTTAGCATTGTCCCAAGCACCGCCAGAGTTGGCCATGAAGATAGCCATAGCAATACCTGAAGTCAATGCGCCTGCAAGCAAACCGCCAAGAGCCTCAATACCCAGGAAAAAACCTACAACTATTGGTGCAAGAACCGCTAAGACACCAGGCATTATCATCCTCTTCAACGCACCATGAGTTGCGATGTCAACACACCTTGCATAATCAGCTTCAGCTTTGCCTTTCATCAAGCCCTTGATAGACTTGAACTGTCGTCTCACTTCCTTGATCATATCAAACGCTGCATTTCCGACAGCCTTCATAGCCATACTACTGAACAAATAAGGTAAGAAACCGCCGATAAGCAATCCGATGATGACAACAGGTTTCAAGAGACTTATAGACTCCAGCTTAGCAGTCGTCGCGAAAGTAGCAAACAATGCTAGAGCTGTAAGAGCAGCACTTCCTATCGCAAAACCTTTTCCGATAGCAGCAGTTGTGTTACCTAATGAATCCAAAGCATCAGTGCGCTTTCGTACAGCAGGACCAAGCTTGCTCATCTCAGTGATACCACCAGCATTGTCAGCAACAGGACCATACGCGTCGATAGCAAGACTTATTCCAAGGGTGGAAAGCATACCAACACCTGCAATTGCAATACCATAAAGTCCTGCAAAAAAATACGCAATATATATTGCGACACACACGACCAGAATAGGTAACGCAGTAGATGTCATACCGACAGCAAGACCCTGAATAAGGTTTGTAGCTGCACCAGTCTTAGACGCGTCAGCAATGCTCTTCACAGGCTTGTAGTTGTAACTCGTGTAGTATTCTGTTATGTAACCTATCACGACACCTGCGACAAGACCTGCAATAACCGCCCAGAAAACACTCAAGTCAGGCATGAAGAACAGAGTCAAGTAATACGAAGCTATCACGACGAGAACTGATGCACTCCAAAGACCTACACGCAGAGCAAGACCTAACCGCTGAGGTTTCTTTGCACGTACGAAGAAAGTGCCTATTATCGAAGCGATTATTCCTGCGGCAGCGATGCACAAAGGTAACAGAAGCCCTGCTTCTTTATACGCAAGGAAACCAAGAGCCATTGCCGCGATTATTGAACCAACATAAGACTCGAAAAGATCAGCACCCATACCCGCAACATCACCTACATTGTCGCCGACATTATCAGCGATAGTTGCCGGATTTCTTGGATCATCCTCAGGTATTCCTGCCTCGACTTTTCCTACGAGGTCAGCACCTACATCTGCAGCTTTTGTATAGATACCTCCGCCAACTCTCGCGAAAAGAGCTACAGATGAAGCACCGAAGCTGTAACCAAACAGTATATCAGGAGATCTGAATATCATGTAAAGCACAGTCACTCCGAGAAGGCCGAGGCCGACAACAGACAATCCCATGACCGCTCCACTCGAAAAAGCAATACGCAGAGCAGGAGAGATACTCTTCCTTGCAGCTGCAGACGTCCGGACGTTAGCCATAGTGGCAACACGCATACCTATGAAGCCTGCCAAGAGTGAAAAGATAGCACCCACAATAAAGCAGACCATTGTCCACACGCTGATGAAAACACCAAGCACCATGGACACGAAAACAATGAACACTGCAATGTAACGATACTGCCTCAATAGATACGCCATCGCACCTTTCCTAATATGCCCCGCGATCTTTTCCATCGTTGGAGTACCAACATCCTTCCGTTTGATAAGAAGGGAGAATATACCCGCAGCGAGCAAAGCAATCACTGCTGCAATAATGATATACAGATACATTTAGTACCACCCCATAATATTTTTTAGATTGTAAATACCGAGAAAAACACCCAGAATTATATATAAAGGTTTCTGTGTTACAAAAACATTAATAAATGTCGAGAAAAAAGAATGTTAATGTGTCATCAACAGGATACGAAACAGGTGTCAAACAATGAAAGAAAAACTACAAAAAATCAATGATTACGAATGGTCACTACCAAAAAACTCCCGCGAAGGTATGCTCTGCGATGCAAAAGTGTTCGCTAACCAAGCTGTTATGGATGCAATGGAAGATGAAGCAATAAAACAGTTAACTAATGTTGCCATGCTCCCCGGAGTTGTAGGCCCTGTCTGCGCGATGCCAGATGCTCATATTGGCTACGGATTACCAATGGGCGCGGTTGGAGCATTTGATGCTGAAGAAGGCGTGATATCTTCTGGTTGCACTGGTTTTGATATAAACTGCGGAATCAACATGATCAGGACTAATTTGAAAAGTTCTGAAGTTACTGATAAGATGCGCGAGTTGACTGCCGAACTATTCAAGAATATACCCTGCGGAGTAGGTTCGAAGGGAAAGTTACGCATTGAACCCGGCAAACTTGATGAAGTGTTGGTTGATGGCTGCGAATGGTGTGTCCGTAACGGATACGGCGTCGAAGCAGATATCAAGAATACAGAAGAGAAAGGAAAGATGGCTGGAGCGGATCCTTCAAAGGTTTCCGAAAGAGCAAAACAGCGCGGACGTCCTCAACTCGGGACTCTTGGTGCAGGAAACCACTTCTTAGAAGTCCAAAAAGTATCCGACATATTTGACGAGGAATATGCTAAAAGGTATAAGCTCGAAAAAGATCAGGTAGTCATAATGCTACATTGCGGTAGTCGAGGTCTTGGACATGAAGTCGCTTCAGATTATCTTCGGATACACGAAAAAGCAGCAGAGAAGTACGGAATAAAACTGCCTGATAAACAATTAGTTTGTGCACCTGTGAATTCAGACGAAGGACAGGACTACTACGGAGCTATGAAGTGTGCAGTAAATTATGCATTTGCCAACAGACTAGTGATGACACAGTGGATTCGCGATACTTTTACAAAAGTTTTTAGTAAGTCTTGGGAAGATCTTGACATGCAGACAATCTACGCGATTGCACATAACATATGTAAGCTCGAAGAACATACTGTCGACGGAAAGAAGCGCAAGTTGTATGTCCATCGTAAAGGTGCTACACGCTCATTCCCTGATACTCCCGCACTGATTGCAGGTTCGATGGGAACAGCATCATACATATTACATGGTACTGATTTGGCAATGGAGAAGACATTCGGTTCTACATGCCATGGTGCAGGTCGAGCTATGAGTCGTCATAGTGCTATCAATCAGTTCAAAGGTGATGTTATAAGAGCAGAATTGGCCGACCAAGGAATAGTGGCCCGTTCAACCTCACCTAAAGTTTTGGCTGAGGAAGCACCAAAAGCTTACAAAGATATCGAAACAGTAATTGATACAGTACATCAAGCAGGAATATCAAAGAAAGTTGCACGAATGGTTCCGCTTGGCGTAGTCAAGGGTTGATTGATAAAAAAAAAGGTGTAAACATGAACTGGACAAAGCTCCTTTACGTGCTAATAATAATACTCCTATACATACCGATGGTATTCCTAGGAGCCAACGTATTCTTCCCAGAGTATGCAGGATCAAATTCGTATTACAGAGGACCATACGAAGACTGCTACCTCAAGTACCCGACACCCGAGATGGTAACAAATAACCTGACAAACACAGAAAGGGAAGAAATATCCCAATCACAAATAAAATGTCAGGAAGAAACCATGAACAAAGAACGTGCATGGCAAAACCAAAAGAACGCGTATGAAGGCAAAAAATACGTCATGGTAACACTATTCAACCTCCTAGTACTTTTGATTGCATTATTCATACCGCTACTTCAAGACAGTGTCATAATGGGACTGTTCCTCGGAAGCCTGGCAGCAACATTCGGAGCGACACTGAGATACTTCGACACAAACAGCAAAATAGGGTTCATTGTTGTGGTCTTGACTTTCTTCGTGATGCTCTACTTCATCAACAAGAAGAAAGACAGCTTCATGCAATGGAAGACTGACGAAAAAATGGAGAAGCATAAGAAAAGATAAAATATTTTTTATCATATTTTTTATATGACTGTTTATTCTATAAAACCTTGTTTTTTCATGTGTTCAATCCACTTGTTGAAGAAAATAAGAAGTTCAGGAAATGGTTCCAGGTATTTCTGCTTTGTGTCACGGATGACCTGTTCGTTCCACCCAAGAGATTTCAGTTTGTCAGTGCCGTGCAGAGACCATTGCACAATAGGTTCTAATTTGTCCATAGCCATGGCAAACTTTGCTTCAGGAGTTTCATAGTCTTCAAACTCCTCAAAGAACCTGATGAAATCTTCTGAAATAGACTCTGGAATCTTCTTTGCAAGTATATGAGATCCTGCTTTTTCATCTACTGCCTTGGTCTTTCTTGCTTCAGCGTCAAGAATGAACGTATCTCCAACCTCTATCTCAACAAGATCGTGATACATGATAAGTTTCATGACTTTAAGTTCATCAAGAGGTTGGGATATCATCTTTATGAAATGGTCTGCGATGATCATACAACCCCAAACGTGCTCCGCAGTACTAACCCTACGATCACCCACTTCATCCCTGCGCTCTACCTCTTTGAGCTTCATGAGATGCTTAAGTTCTTCAAGTTCTTTCATCACATATCAACTTTAAAAATAAAAAAAACAATAAAACAAAAAAAACGAGTTAAATCTCTGCATCAACCTTCTTGGCCAACTCTGCAACTGCATCCATCGGACATGAACCGCCCAGACAGGATACCTTGACAAAATAGTTTCCTTTAAGGAAGTAGACAAAGTTAGGTCTTAACGGATCGGAACGCGCAACACGGCAAGAATAAGTACCAACTTCGGATTCCTCAGCAGTGCCCTGACAGTACATGTTATAGACCCTCTCAGCCTCATCTGCATCACCATACAACTGAGTCTCAACATTGACATATATCTGCTTAGGTCCATCATAGTCGCACCTACATACCGTAACGCCAGCAGGCATAGGATCTCTTCTCGGACAATCAGTAGTTTTTGACCAAGTACCGCCCAGAACCTCACCTATAGCAACGCTAGAGAGCTGTTCACAATCAGCCTGACCAGCAGAAACAACCGAACGTTTCTCCTCAACAATAGGTTCCATCTCTTCCTGCTCAACTGCAGCATCTACAGGAGCAGACTCTTGTGCTGCACCCTTCTCAACAGCAGTCACAGGCCTTGATGAAACAGTCTTCTTGCCGCTCTCTTCCTTAGAGCAACCTATACCGAACACAAGAAGAACCAAAACAAGAATCATAAACAAACAAGCAAGCTTTCTCATAAGCCACACCTCAATATATTAATTGTAGAAGAAATACATATTGGATTTATAATAGTTTTGATTGGATGTATGTAATAAGTCAGCTAAACAGTAAGCCCATACCGCGCTCCGTTAGACAGGGTAATGCTGTTGAAATCGTGCGATTGTAACATCTGATAACATCATCAATGACTACGCTAGGCGGTATGGGCCCACCATATGTGGCTGACTTATTACATATGATTGGATAGTTTTAAATATGCTTGTTGGGAGAAGTAAAGCATGAAGAAAAGGAAGCTGTTCACAGCACTGGATTCTACAGAAAATAAGGTTCTCGTGGACTCTGTAGATAAAGAGAGTCGTGGATCGTATCTGTGCCCATACTGCAAGAAAGAAGTAGTTGCAAAGTTGGGTGAGAAGAACGTTTGGCACTTCGCCCACAAAGGAGAAATATGTGAATATCTTAACATCAAATCAAGTGATGGAAGTTCTGATTCAAAACTGGATTTCAGCAGTGTAAAGACTGTTGATCTGGATTCTGTTGACCTAGGAATGGATTCCCGACAGTTCCTATGCGTGAAGTGCAAGAAAAGATTCAGCAAAGAACACGGACTCAAATGGGCAGGAAATGAGTATGTCTGCAGAAAGTGTTTCCAGGATATGTGACAAAGTAAATTATTTAAATGGTTGATTTTTATTCATATCCGAACTGTGGGAGTGCCGGAGTGGTCAAACGGGCTAGGTTCAGGGCCTAGTAGCTTAGTGCTTACGAGGGTTCGAACCCCTTCTCCCACATCTTTATTTCTATTAGCACCACCGCTCTACGCGCGATAATTTTACAGAAGAACTGAACAAGGGTTGGTTACTTGTCTCTAGTTTCAAGGACTACACTAGGCGGCAGAGTTGCTTTTTTAGAATTATATTATTTGTTTAGCTCAATTTTAGCAGCACTGCCACGCGGCTAACCCTCTGTCGGTTGCTATCCGACGAATCGACGTTTGGTCGCTGCGCGAACATTGTCTAACAAAAAATAAGTGCAACCCATTTAGCACTCATCTTTGGAGGACACGCACGTCGCGGTGGCAGTACAGCCAATAACAGCTAAACAAATACGAATTATATAATTATTATCTTGCCTTTCCTGCCGACGTTGATAACGCGCGTCTTACCTATCTTCTCCTCAAGACCTTCTGCCTCGTGCGCGTGACCACAAAGAAGGATGTCCGGCTTGAACTGATTGATGGCTTTTCTCACGACTTCAGATCCAGGCACAAACTGCGATACATCCATATTACTATCTTTAGGATGCATATGCGTAACCATTATCTTTTTCTTGAGATAACGTATCCTGTCAAAACCTTTCTTCAACAGATCATACATCTCACCCTCTTCAATAGGAGGCATAGGACCTACATTTGTCGCACCGCCAGCGCCAAAGATACCAATATCCTTGTACTTTACACTGTATCCATGTATGCTCCGAGCATTAGGCTCGTAAACCTCGGTCATAAAATCAGTAGTTGCAACAGACTCGTGATTTCCCGGTATCAAAAGAACTTTTTTATGCTTCTTTGCAAAAGGACCTATAAGATTATCAGTAGATGACTCAAACATAGTCATATCACCACAGAGCACGACGAGATCGACATCCTCTTTCTCTGCCTGATCTGCGAGCTTCTTGACCAAGTCAGTATCACCATGGATATCCGAAACTGCAAGTATCTTCAAATCCTCAGAATCCTTTTTAGATTTTGTATAATCCTTATCAGCCATAAAAATCATCTCTTGATAATTTCCGGAGGAGACTTAGTCAAGTCAACAAGAGTAGAAGGATTGCCCTTTATCACACCCTCATCAATAGCAAAATCAACCATAGTCTTTATGTTCAAAGATATCTCTGCAAGTGAAGTGCAAGGCTTCTGACCATGCAGGTTTATGCTTGTAGTTATTATAGGAAAATCAAGAGTCTCTACCACTTTAGCAAACCAGTTCTTAGGAATGCGGACGCCTAAAGTCTTGTTGAACTTATTGACATCATCAGCAACACAGTCCTTTATCTTACGCTCAAAGATTAGAGTGTAAGGACCTGGAAGCTTCTTCAACCAAGCCTCATGTTCAGGCTTAACTACCAAGTTCTCCTGTATCCAATCCTTAGATGGTGCTATTATAGACATTGGTTGATCATAACTGTTCTTTATTCGCCGCAAGCGCTGTACAAGAGAGTTCTGCCGAGCATCACAACCAATACCATACAAAGTATCAGTAGGGTAGATGAAAATAGCACCATAACGCATATTATCAGCATGACCCTCAAGATCTTTCAAAAAATCATCCTTTGTAAATACCTGCATAGCTGATTAAACAAGATTAAAGTATTTATAAAAGTTAGTAAAAGGCCGCCCCTTGCGGGGCAGAAATAGGTACTTTTGGTCTCCAAACGGGTGGGTAGGTTAGACTAGAGGCAAAAAGAAAATTAAAATAAAATTATCAGGTTAAGCTTCGATATAGCCAGACATGAAACCATCTTCCCAATCTTCGATAGCATCAGCATCACGGGCACGCTCCAATCCAGTAAGAGTGAAAATATCCCCCTCTTCTTCCTCAATCATCTCGCGTTCAAAATCATTTAGAAACCTCTTGGTCTCAAAATTTATTGTCTTCTTGAAATTCTTTGTCATCGAATCACCTCCTTGATTATCATAGCCATGCATCGCTGAACTGCATGTCAAAAGTCTTCAGTCTGTTGTCATCAGTGTCTGGAACTGACAATGTCCTTATCTGCCTGTAAAACAGCTGCTGTATCGTTGATGTTGAAAGATCTGAAGGGTCTGGATTAAATTTTTGAGCCATCATTTTTCTTACCTCCTTGTTTTTTCCTTTTTGTGATGTGTAGGATCAAAAAATCAAGGCAGGACTTAGACGCGGGCATTCCCGCCAATTACCTGCCAAGTGTAATAGAGTATGACTTGTTTGGTTTAAATAGCTCATCCGGACAGGTGTCTAGTGTCCAGTGGGCCGGAATGATGTAGAATAGGGTTAGAGCAGGTCTGGTATGGGTGGTTTGCAGTGGACTATCGGAAGAATTGTGGAGGGGAAGTGATAGAAAGGTTTAGGCTTGCTTGGAACACATCACTACCGCTGCGCTACATTTGCTTCTTTTCCTGATGGTTTTACCGCGGATTGGTCTTTAGATTCTTTAACCAATGACTCCGCTAGGCTGCGGCAGTGATGTTCTTCATTGAGACAATGTTAATTCAGAACTCTGTAAGTTTCTTTGTGGATTGGAACTTGATTATAGAAGTCGTACCTTCAGAACCACCTTTTATCGTAGTCATCGTTATGAACTTACCGTCAGCAAGCTTGCGAATTTTTCTTTGAAATGTCTTGTAAACAGACTGGCCACCTTCTTTCTGATAAATCTTGAACAAATCACCTATCTTACTGCCAGATTTCTCTTTTATCATGTCGAGAATCTTCTGAAGATCGTCCTCAAGCTCTGCCTTGGAATTTATCGAGAAACCTTCCATCTTGGACATCGCTTCCTTGACATGTTCTACTGTTACTTTCTTACTTGACTTATCCTCTGCTGCACGACCTGATTCTCGAAGAAGGTAAATACCTGTCCTTATATCTTCCACTTCGAAAGTCTTTTTGGATACTGCTTCTATCGCGTCATCTTCCCAGACACCCTGAACAAAAGCATAACCGATACGTTCCGTGAGAATACCCTTGACTTCTGCAAGATTGTATTTCTTGAATTCAAGAACTTCAGGGAGGAGACGTGATTTTATTCTCTGGTCGAGCTCAGTAAGCCAATCCTTATGATTGGTTATCAGGAAAACAGACTTCTTGTATATCTCCTCGATGATTGTGTATAAGAAATCATAATCTTCAACTTTGTCAATCTCGTCAAAAGCAAAAACCGCAGCCTTCTTATTGACAATGGTCTTAACTACTGTGAACAATTCTTCAGTGCGCTTGTTATGAGTCATCACATAACCCAACTGGTCACAGATATCAATAAGTATCTTGAAAGTAGTATTCTTCTGCCAACAGTTTATGTAAATTGCAAAGACATCATCAGTCTCATCCTCCAAGTCCCTGAAGACATGCCGCATCGCAGCAGTCTTACCAATACCAGGCGGACCTGAAACAAAAAGATTCCTGCCGTTACGTGATTGAAGAAGAGGTTGGATGCAAGTAGCAAAGTGACGCTGCTCAGTCTCTCTGTATGGAAGAAGTTTCGGTACGAACTCGTAGTCTAACGCGTCTTCATTAAGCATAAGCGATTCTCCATCCTTGAGCATATCTTTGAATAAAGCCATGTGTGCTATGGAAAGAACAGAGTTTTAAAAAGGTTGTGGTGGACGGGTTAAAAACATACAAAAAACAAAAGAAAAAACCCCGGAAACAACCTGCCAAAATAATTGCACCACCTACTTCAGCTTCTGACCGCAGTTAGGGCAGAACTTGAACAGGTGATGGAGCTTTACACCGCACTGGGAACACCGGACAATACTTGTCGTCTGAGTTTTGTTCTCGTAATCTTTTTTCGTCGTTGTCGAATGTTGTGCGTTTTGATGATGCTGAGATTTCTGCTGGTTCTGGTGTTGTACGTGCTTATGCTGTGCGGCCTGATTGTGCTGAGCGTGGTGTAATTTATGCTTATGATGTGCATGCTTCTTTTTTTCATCCAACACAATCAATATCTTGATAAAACCCACGACTATAAATACTGCTCCCGCAAGAATGAACATTGCAAGCTTCTCCATGTCGATGAAAACAGACATCAACACCATAGCAGACCCTACAATTATGAATACTGCTCCAGGAATCTTCTTATCAGACATTGTTAGGTTCGATCTTATGCTTGTTTCCCATATACGGTCGGAGGGCGTCAGGAATAGTTATTGACCCATCCTCTTCCTGATAGTTCTCAAGTATTGCCACCATCGCACGGCTCGTCGCTATAGCTGTATTGTTCAGCGTGTGCGGCAGATACCTCTCCTTACCATTATCAACCTTGATATTGAGCCTTCTTGATTGTGCGTCAGTCAGATTTGATACAGAACATGCTTCCATATACCCTTCCTTTCTAGGAGACCAGATCTCAAGGTCAGCACCCTTTGCTTTCAGGTCGCCAAGATCCCCTGAGCACGATTCCAGTATTCTGGTCGGCAAACCAAGCTCTTTGAAAAGGTCTACAGAGTTTTTCAGAATCTCAGCGTAAAACTTGTAAGAGTCTTCAGGCGCACATATGATAACCTGCTCAACCTTGTTGAACTGATGAGTGCGGAAAAGACCTTTCTCATCAATACCGTGAGCACCAATCTCTTTCCTGAAACACTGCGAATAACCGCAAAGTTTTATTGGGAGACGCTTTTCATCTATTACCTGGTTGATGAACATACCTACTAATGGATGTTCAGAGGTTGCAATTAGGTACAGGTCTTCGCCTTCCACCTTGTAGATGATCTCTTCGAAGAAATTCATGTCAACAACACCGTCGACAACTTCTCTTCTCACCATCAGAGGAGGCTCTACGAAAGTATAATTCCTGCTGACCATGAAATCAGTAGCGAAATGTATCAACGCCTGGTTGAGCAGGGCGAGATCACCCATAAGGTAAAAGAAACCATTACCTGAAACGCGAGATGATGAATCAAAATCTGCTATATTGAGTTTTTCTGCTAATTCTACATGGCTTTTCACTTCAAACGGAAAAATCCTTGGCTGACCAATCTTTTCTTTTTCAACATTCTCTGCGTCACTCTTACCGATAGGAACAGAATCGTGAATTATGTTAGGTATCTTCTTCTGAAGCTCGAACATTTGTTTTCGGATTTTGACGAGTTTTTCTTCGAGTTCTTTTAGTTTATTCGGAATCTCTTTAGCTTGATTCAGAAGTTCAGTAATATCACCGCCAGACTTCTTGGTATCATTGATTTTGCCAGTGACGTCATTTCGTTCGTGACGCAGGCGTTCAACTTCCTGAAGAAGCTTGCGGTATTGTTCATCCTGATTTATCAGGTCGTCAACTACTGTAAGGTCATTGTCATCAAAGAACTTTTTCTTCATGTTCTCCTTGACCTTTTCAGGGTTATCTCGTATGAATTTAATGTCTAACATAATACTCACCTATAGGACTTTTATTATTTAAAGATTAGCATATGCCGTATGTAATAAGTCAGCTAGACTGCGAATACGACAATTCCACCAGCGTATTCACCAGCGGTGTTGAAGCCTGGTGGAATTGTGGAGTCAACAACCACCCTGTAGTGCGGGTATAA
>CAZXTQ010000040.1:0-13051 GCA_964643595.1 uncultured Methanosarcinales archaeon | reverse complement strand
AACAATTTCAACTATTATTTCTCGGTGTTTAGGCGATGTCTGTGCTGATTTCTGTATGTGGCAGATGTTAGGCGTTTCAGTGTCGCAGCTATTGAGGAATGTATATGGTAAGCGCTTATGAGCATGGTCTGCAGTTCAGGGAGACTGTTGTCTGTGGAGATGTTGTTGCTAAGATTTCAAGCACTCTTAATGGTACTTCTGATCGTATAGTTGGCGATCTTGAGAAGATTGTTGAGGCTACTGAGCGGGTTATAGGTAAGCCTTTGCGCAGGGAACTTTTCTCGCAGGTTAATGTGGAGGAGGTATTGAAGCTTGGTAAGCGTAAGGCTAAGAGAGAGATTCCTATTCTTATACAGGGCAAACCTTTCTATCTCAAAGCAGGCGATGAGGATGAGGATGATTCTTATGCTGAGATAACTGAGGGTTCATATATAACTATCAAGCTTCCTAGAGGCGAGGATAGTTTACGTTTTGATGATTACTGGCATGAGGTTGGTCATGGTGTCTATCGTCGTATGGATTCTGAATTCTTGCTTAAGTTCAGTCGTGCTTATCATTTTCTTTTTCATAAGTTCGTAAAAGAGGTTAAGTCAGGTAAGCATCCCATAAATGTTGCTAAGGATATTTGTTCTTACCAGTTTTTTTTGGGAGGTGTCGATCCTGCTACTGAGGGTCTTATCACATGGAAAGGTTTTGTCGGGCAGGATTATCAGGTGGATACGTTGGCTAAGCTCATATATTTCCATCGACGAAGGGTTCCTAAGATTGAAGAGGCATTCAGGGTCCAGTTCGATCCTGAGGAGGGTTTCTGTGAGATGTTCGCGCATTACTTCAAGGTGTTGAGGACTCCGCGTCATCAGTCAAGGCCTTATAGTATAGTGCCTGATCCTAAGTTCGAGAAGAAGGGTGTCCTTTACAGGTTTGCAAAGAAGTACATGAAACAGATTATAAGTTCTGCACGCCCGAATGCAAGGAAGCACAGGAATCTGTTAGCTTGAATAATCTGTAGGTTTAGTTGTTTTGTTAAATATTGTGCGCCGCGGGCGGGACTTCCGCGGTTGAAGGAGCTAAACCTTTCGAACCCGCATGAAATCGGGTAGATTTCACCAAGTTGTCGACCTGGCGCAATACCTGATTATGCGACCGCGGCTTTGCACAATACGAAAGTTTAAATATTTCTAAACCTTCTAAGTCAACATCGGGTAGATTTCGCCAGGTTTTGACCTGGTTTTATTTTTGTTTTCTAGTTTTATAAAATTTATCGACGAGAAATTGTTGTATTTTCGAGTAGTCTGGAATACTGACAACAAGTCTATTTGTTTTTACGATAGATTAAATTTATCTCGGAAATCTTACGGAGAATTCGTTGAGTTTACGCTTGTTTTTTCGTATACTTCTAGAACAAGCTCTTCACATTATGATAATGAGGCATTTCTTCCGTTGTGAAGCTGACTCTAGCCACCAAGGTCATGAATATCATCCAGAAACCGAACAAAGCCAAAAAACTGAATATTGTAAGCATCCATAATGAGCTTGTTATGAGCAGGTAAGACCAGATACTATTTCGTTTCATAGTTTTGAAAAGAATTTTTTTCAACCTGATTTTCCCAATTTTTTATCAGTGAATTCAATAATGACAATACCCATTTAATTTTATCAATCTCTTGTTTTCTTTCATAGTATTTAAGCGTTATAAAAATAAATTTTGATCAGTATAAAATTGAAATTATCACTGTAATTATGAGTGGTAAAATCTTCAGAGCAGACAAATTAAAATATTGTTTAATTAGGTGGTATGTTACATAAGAAAATAATGAGGGGTATACAACTTTCATCAAGAAGAAAGATATGCCTGTTATTTCTACAGCATATTTTCTATCATCACAATAGGGCATATAATCAACAATGATTTTTCCGAATATTTTGACAAAGAAGGTAATTACCGCAATATTATTGCAGGTGTAATTATGTGGTCCCAATTCATTTGTTTATCTTAATCCACAAATAATCTCCACTTCTCTTTTCCTTCCATCTCGAGCATGATTCTTCTCATGATAATTTTCTCAGGGTCAGGAATAAGTTTTACTCGGTTCTTGAGATCTTCGAAGTTATCGAAGTCTTTGTCTCTGCGTGCTTCGATTATTGCATTCATATGTTTCTTGCCCAGTCCAGGAAGTAACTCTAACTGGTGCATTCTGATCGTGATTGGTTGTGCTGTGTTGAAGAATCGGATAAACTCTGCTTCTTTTTCTTTTACCATATCTTTCAGAGTGAACTCCAAAGTACTCAAACCAGTATTTGTAATCTTGTCATATTGTAACCTGCCAAGGATATGGTGTATTTCATCGCGTTTGCCTTCGCCGATATACACTTCAGCGTTGGGTTGTAAGAAGACGCCTTTCTTTGGGCAGAGTTCAAGAAGTGTGAATCTTTTTGTGCCTATAGCTTGCACTACAGGGGTCTTGATGTGACTTGGCCTTGGGTCAAATGGATACCCATGTGGCAGGAAGTCGAGTACAATAGCTTGTTCTTCCTTTTCTTTATTTTCCATTGTGAAATGGTTCTATTTTTTGTCTGCGAATTCTTTGATTGCATCTGCGATCTTCTTCAAGTTTTCTTTTGTCACTGTCATTGTCGCGCCTTGCAGTACCAGTTTGACTTCGTCTGGTGATGCTGGCATGATGTCTACGAGCTTTACTATGTAGTCTGCTTTCATTCGGGGAACGTCAAGTTTTTCTATCTTCTTGAACAGTTCTTTTGCGTCTTTCTGTTTAAGTATTGTGAATTGCTGGAGATATTCTTCTGTCCTTTCTGCTCTGAAGTTCAGCTCTTCGTCTCTTTTCTTGATATTCTTGAGCTCTTCCTTTAGTTCGGACATAGTTACTGGTGATTCTTCGATTATCTGTGGCTTTGTCATTTTTTAATCTCCACCCCTAAATATTTAAGCTAGTTTTCTGAGATGTACTGGATGCACGATAAGGACTTTTTCCTTGTCATGATCTTTGATCGCTACGTTATAGCACTGACCTGCTTTGCTCTGTACCACTCCGACTTTCCCATGGAATCGTGGGTAATACATGCCTTTCTGGTATGCTGGCTCTGCTGCCAGTTTGACTCTTGCTCCAACTTCTAGTTCTTGTAAGAATCTTCTGTGGCTGAGTTTGCCTTGTTCCCTTCTTGGCTTGCTGAGTTTGTGTCTTGTCTTCCTTCTGAAGCCGCCTTGTCTTGTTGCCATTTTTTTACCTTCATACTACTATTGAAACTACATGTTTTCTGGTCTGATTGAGATTGCAGTGGTATAAAAAGGTTTTGTTTTAATTAACTGTCCAGGTCCAATCGTCTTTTTAAGCGCCCGAAAACCTGTTTAAAGCGTGTAAAGTATCTATTCAGGAATGCTAACAAAATAAATGTAAAACGAAAGTTTTAAATACTTTGTAAGCAGATATCTTTTCATATAGAGCTCTTTTCGGGGGCTTATGAAGAGACAAACCACTTCATTTTTCATGAAAAATAGGAGGCACGACCATGAAGCAGTTTATTAGCAATATTAGAAAGAAGTTTTCTGGTTCTGATGATTTCGAGCTGCCTGGTGAGGGGGAAGAAGGTTATCTGGAGATACCTCCTGAGGGTGTCGCCCCACCTGCTAAAGATAAGATTTCAGTTAGACCATTCGTGATCGAAGAGTTCAGCGATATCAAACCGATTCTTGATTGTTTGAGAGAAGGTTACACTATCAGTTTAGTGAACATCAGACCATTGAAAGACAAGGATTTAGTTGAGCTGAAGCGCGCAATCAACAAACTGAAAAAGACATGTGAAGCAGTTGAAGGTGACATCGCAGGTTTCGGTGATGACTGGATTGCATTAACTCCAAGCTTTGCAAAGATATACAGGGAATCAATGATCCATAACGATTTCGAAGGTCCAGCAGACGATCTTTAATTTTTTTTATTAAATCTATTTTCTTTGTTATATGCTAAATTCTAATTAAATACTAAATTCGTATTTGTTTAGCTGTTTTTGGCTGTGCTGCCAATGCAACCTGCGGTTGCAAGGTTCACGCAAAGCCTGAACCACCGCGACGTGCGTGTATTCCAACAGGCATTTCGAAGTGGGTTGCACTTCAGGAATATTAATTAATGTTCGCGCAGCGACCAACTGCTATTTCTTCGGTTAGCAACCAAATATGATGTAGCCGCGTGGCAGTGCTGCCATTATTGAGCTAAACAAATACCTAAATTCTAATTAACACCACTGCCACCGCCTAGCGAAGTTATAAGTTCGAGAAGCAGGATACCAACACTCGGAAAAAGAAGCAAGTCGAACATTAGACGGAACGCCGTGGCGGTGGTGTCAGACGTAGCGCATGGTACTTCTATATGTCGGAGCGTCGAGGTAGTTATGTGGTTGAAACATTGCGTTCTAAATCTGACAGAACGCTGCGTTAATGGTTGGTGTAATAGCTGCGTGGTATTGGTTCTGTGCTATTCGCGGTTTTACTTGTCTCCAGAATTCACTTTTTTAACCCAATCACAACTTTTATAAATTTTTCTCGCTTTGTCATCTTTCATGGAAAATCCTAATGATATCCAACCTGAAAAAGCAGAGATTCTTTCGGGTGAGCCATGTCCTTTCTGTCACACGCCTAACTTGACTTTGAGTGAGGGTGAGGTAGAGATTCCTTATTTTGGTAAGGTTTTCTTGTTCAGCATGTCGTGCAGTAATTGTAAGTATCATAAGAGTGATGTTGAGTGTGCTGAGCATAAGCCGCCTTCAAAGTTCACACTTGACATCGAGTCTGAAGAGGACATGAAGATTCGTGTTGTTCGTTCAAGTGAAGGTGTTATCAAGATTGCAAGGATAGGCAGTATCGAGCCAGGTCCTGCGGCTAGTGGTTTTATTTCTAATGTTGAGGGTGTTCTTCAGCGCATCAAGGATCAGGTTGAAACTCTGAAGGAAGAAGAGGAAGATGATGCTATCAAAAAGAAATGCAAGAACATGATAAAGAAACTGAACCGTGTGATGTGGGGTCAGGAGAAGTGCAAGCTTGTGATTGAGGACCCTACTGGTAATTCTGCAATTATTTCTGATAAGGCTGTAAAAGGGAAGCTTTGATCATCATGCTTTAATCATCGTTAGGCGAATAGTTCTTTACACCATCATTATAACCGAGTTCAGATAACAGTGATTCTATTTTTTTCTGTCCAGCAAACTTGAAGTTATCGATGAATCCTATATCGTGTTCAATTGATTTCCGGGTCTCATCGCTTGTTCTTTGGAGTTCTCCGTCCATCATTTTTATCATGCGGTGTTCTAATCCGATTCCACGCACGTCAGAATCGTATGTGCCTGAGACATATAGTATTTCGTCAACTTCCCTGAACTTGAGACCGTATCTTGCGACGGTTTTTGGCTCTTTTCCTTCGTTGCTGATCCTGCCTGTTATCACTATCAGGTTATTTGATTTGTCAACATCGGTAGAGAATGATTTTTCATTGAAGTAATTCAGAGGGACTGATGCCTGCACTCCTTTCTTTTTTTCATTGCAAACAGAACGACCCATTGCGTTGAGAACATTGTACTGGCACACTCCGCAGTTTGTGTGTTTTGGTTCGAATTTTTCTGCTATGACTGAACTCTTGAAAGTCTCTATTCCTCTCCGTAGCAGGTCCAGGTCTGCATCGTTTCTGTGTGTTTCAGAGATTTCGCCGGCAATAGCGTTCAGATGCCGGTATGTTACATCAGGACTGACAATTATGCCTTGCGATTCCCATTCTTCAATCACTCTGTCTTCAATGCCCCATTTCATCCTGTAGAGTTCTACTTCCCGTGCTAGTTTGCAGAATGCCAAAACGCGCATAGTCACAAGAGCGCTATCAGAAATGTCTGCTTTTCCTCGATCAAATTTATCTTCTGCTCCAAAGCCCCAGAGTGAAGGGTCATCTATGATCATCCCGCGACGTATTTCAGGGAATTTTACATTGAGCAATGTTCCTTCAAAATCTATGGTTTCATTTGTATTTACAAAACCTAATACTGGCGCTCCATGTTCAATTACGAATTTATAGTAATTCTCTGCTGCTTTCTTGAGGTGTTGTCCTGCAGAGCCTGGCTGTTTCTTGTAAGTCCATGATATTGGTGTTCCTGCATATTTTCCTTGGCTTACAAAGTATCTCCATTTTCCGGCTAGTGCATTTCCAAATCTTTTTCCTGCGTGTTGGATTAGGAATTCAATCAACTCATCATCACCAACACCATCCTCTTTCATTTTTTCTGCTTTTTTCCAGTCGGGTCCTATTGAAAGATACCTTAACAATTCCATGCTGTTCATATCTTCAGCCATTTTCCAGTTCGGTCCTGCTCTGTGTTGGTATGGGAATAGTCTTCCTATTTCCTGGTCTCTTAGGTTGAAGAGTGATTTCCTTCCTTGCTGGAACATGAGTGCGAGTGTAGAAAAAGCAGAACGTGGTATCTTACTGAGTCCGACATGTTTTTTCAGGAAGTATGCGTGGTGGCATCTGAAGAATGTCTTAAGGTCTGATTCTGTTATTACACCATCTACATCATCTTTGTCTTTTTCATAGATGTTGAGGTAGAGCCTGGAGTCTTCAAAGAGCTGTTCAAGCGTCAGTTTTTCATCTGTCCTGCTCATAGTATTAACCTTTGTCCGAGTGTTGGGACTATTACGTTGAGATGTTTTGCCAGATCGTTTGTGAAATAGCTTGGGTGCATGCAGTGGTAGGCAACTATTGTCGTAACAGATGGTTTGAATCTTGACATGACGTCTCTCATTTCTTCTTTGTTGAAGTGTCCGGTTACGTGTACTGTAGGTATTTTCATAGGGCCTTTTTTTGGTGTTAGATAATCAAGATAAGAATCTTCGAGATTCATGCCGTGCATGCGGAGTAGGTTGATCTGTCTTTTTTCCTGTTCTTCCATGTCAGGTGTCCAGGGTGCAGGGTGAGATCTTAGGAATTTGCTGTTAGGGGGTGGTTGTATGACTTCGAGCACGTCTGCCATCCTGCTGAAAGGCATGTTTACATAGAAGCATTCTGGATGGTCTCGTATGTCTTCGAGCGTGACTCTTTGTTTTCCTTTGTACGGTCGACCTCTTTTTTCTTCATCTTCAAACAGCGCTATCTGTTCGGGGGCTGATCTCTTTTTAGGCGGTGTGTTTTGCCATTTCTTCCAGGGTATGAATTGTCTTTCCCAGTAGAAATAGTCTGATCCTGCCATGTCTTCTGGAAATTCTGTTCTGTCGAGAAGGCCTTTCATCTTTGGAAGTAATAGTACTGCGATATTGGGATCATCCACTTTAGGCAGTCCCATCGATCCGTTAAATGCTTTTAAGTATAGCATCTGGTCTGGTTGTATGCAGAGTATTCTTTTTGTGGCTTTTGCCGCTTCCCATGATGATTTCAGACGTGAAAAATCGCGGAGTGGTGCTGAGTATGCTGCAAATTTCTTGTCATTGATAAGCTCTGCCATCATGCGAGCTACATCTGCTTCTGTTCCATTATGTTCAAAGTGGAAAAGACTTCCTTCCCAGAAAGCATAACGTACGTCTGCAGCTATTGCATCGTCTATGAATTTCATTGTGAGGTCTTTGGCTCCGCCTCTGAATCTTATGTCTCCGCTTATGCTTATCGGGCCGCTTGATGTGTCGAGTATGAATGCATTGGAGCCGGGTACTGAATGGTCGATAGGGTATGTGCTGACACCCACATCTCCTATCTCGAATTTCTCGTAGTCGTCAAAGACGTGCATGTTCCTTCCGAGCAGTGCTTTCATTCCGCTTGCAAATTTCTTCTGTCCGTCGCTCTTGTTGACTAATGAGAATTGGTCTATGAGATCTATGAATTGATTGTTTGTTTTTCCGCTGAGCATCTGCCAGAGGTGTGCGATTGTCATTCCGTGTTTGTGGATGTGTGTTTTGACTCTGTGGTCTGCAAGGCCAAGGCCGCCCATGTGGTCGAAGTGTGGGTGTGTGACTATTATTTCCAAGTCAAGGTCGGGTTGTGCATCTGATCCTTTGTGTCTTTGGTAGTCTCTCCTGTAGACTGAAGCGAGTCCTTTGTAGAGTTCAAGTCTTTCTGAGATGTCTAGTGCTTGGTATGCTTTGGGTTTGTATGGGAATCCGTAGTATTGGTTCCAGTGGTCGGGTCTTTGTCCGCAGTCGAGCATTATCTTTGCGTTGAGGGTTTCATCAAGAAGTAAAAGCTGTACTCCGCCTAGCTCGCCTAGGTCTGTGTTATTGTCTGATCCTACTCCGCCCCAGAATGTACATTTTAATGTCATGTATTCAACACCTACACTTTTTTAGTGGAAATCAATTTATAAATATTTACCATTTAAAAGTGGTCCAAATAAACGCGGAACTTTTTGTTACTGTTTTGGGCTACAAAAGTGGTATTTTAGCTTTTTAGACTGTTTAAGAGTTAGTAACTAATTAGAGACAAAACAGAAAGATTTAAAAATAAGTTGCTTTATCAACCGATTCATGGACTCAGACCAAGGTGATGAAAGTGACAGTCGGCACCCATGTTTTTGGGAATTTGCACGGCTGTCCAAGTGAATTGCTTGAGAAAGTTGATGTAGTCAGCAATATTCTCAGGTCTACTGTTTCTGAATCAAAGCTGCATAGTGTAGGTGAGACTTTCCATCAGTTTGAGCCGATAGGTGTGACTGGTGTGATTGTGCTAAGTGAATCCCATCTTAGTGTGCATACTTGGCCAGAGACGGGTGTAGTTGCAGTTGATGTTTTCACTTGCGGAAATGAAGGTAATGCTGATTTGGCATTTGATATAATCAGCAGATTGTTCAAGGCTGAGAAGATTGACAAGCAGATCGTTAACAGATGATTGATAGATGGTAGGTAATAAGTCCTCTGTATAAAGTGAATATATGCCGCCCAGCGTAGGTGTTGGATAGTTTATTCAGAGTTCACAATCGCACGGTTCGGAGATTGGTGAATTATTCAGACGGAGCGCGGCATATATTCACAGTCTAGCAGACTTATTACATACGATAGATGAATAGATGATTGATAGATTAGTAATAGCTGATTGATATAATTTCGCGCGGATGACTGTGGTGATGATGGAGAGACAGATTTTTCAGGTAATATCAGCTCTGAGTGCTGGTCCAAGAACCTTTTGGGAGATTGTGAAAGTTGTTGACGGTACGATAAAGGATCTTTTTTCTGTGCTTAAGACTATGCTTGATGATGGTACTGTGAAGTTTGATGAAGGATTGCTTTCTCTTGAAGATGGTGTTGATACGTCGATGATAAGGACTGACTTCAGCGATGAACTGGTTAAGTTCAGGGTCATTTCAAAGCGCAGACCATATTCTGTGCTTGAGTTTTTCCAGGAGCCGATAAAGGATGACGACCTCTTTAAGAGATTAAAATTCATATATGAACGAGGAGACCTTGTCGGTAAGGATATATTCATACTTGGTGATGATGACCTGTTCAGTATCGCGCTTGCTCTTACAGGACTTTCAAAAAGGATTGTTGTCGTGGAGATTGACAAGAGACTGACTTCTTTGATAAAGGAGGTCAGTGAAGAGTTATCGCTCAATATCGAGGTGTTTGATTATAATTGCGCAGACCCTCTTCCTGAAAGCCTGAAGGATTCTTTCGATGTGTTTATCTGTGATCCTGTCGAGACTGTAAAGGGTTTTTCTGCTTTCATGTCAAGAGGCATTGCAGCACTGCGTCATCCAGGATCGGTTTATTTCGGACTGACTGAGATTGAGTGTCCTCCTAAGAGTTGGCATATGATTCAGGGTGACATCAATAAGATGGGACTTATCATGACAGATATTTTGAGGCGATTCAGTTTTTATTCGTACTCTTCTGCGCAGGATGAACATGAGATTTTTGATTCGCTTCCGCTAAAGCGGCTTGCTCCGTTTCCTTTGAAGTGCCCGTCAGAGGATTGGTACTATAGCAGTTTCATCCGTCTACAGACAGTCCATCAGCCAAAGCCGTTAATGACTGGCAAGATTGAGTTCGATGATTCTTTCTACAAGGATGAGCACGTGATGACTGTGCAGCATTAGGCAGACATACCCTAAATAGCACATACACTAAGTAGCACAGCCACCTGACAAAATTAAAGGTACGCCAATACCGCCGCCTAGCGAAGCCATAAATGAAGAAAATTGCAAAGGCATTGGTGCGGTTGAGAGATTGAAATTGCTGTTGAGCGTAGCGCTGCGGTATTGGTGTTTGGTTCAAAGTAGCACTACCACGCGGCTGGCTTGATTTAGGCATGCTATCTTCTTATTTATCTGACTGTGCTTGCCTATGGCTGCGCAATGGTTTGATGTGTTGATAAACGTGCAGCCCATATTGTATTATGCACAAAAAGTTCACCAGAACTTTTTGGAATGGGGTTTAACACCCCACCATTTATGGTGAACTTTTTGGCATCCTAAAAATCCGTCTGTCAAAACGAGTGCCACGTCATACCCCGACCTTTAGGTTGGGGTGTGGCACTCGTGACGGATTTTTATGATTTTTCTGATGACACGCTAAGCGCGGTGGTATTGCTGAGAGCACTATATATTATACTGATCATACCAATACTGATCATACCAACCATAACTTTTTTATACCCCTTCTTCGAATTTCCAATATGTTGTGAGGTGTATCTTATTCTTTTGCATACATCTCGATGCAATAGTGACAAGGAGGGATTTAGATGACTAAATATGTCTATAGTTTTGAAGAAGGTAATAAGTCTATGAAGGATACGCTCGGCGGAAAAGGTGCTAACCTTGCTGAGATGTCTTCACTCGGAATCAACGTTCCACCTGGCTACACCATAACTACTGATGTGTGCCATATGTATTATGAGAACAACAAATCGCACACTGCTGAAATTCTTGTAGAGATGGAGGTTAAGCTGAAAGAACTTGAGACCAAGATGAGCAAGAAGCTTGGCGATCCTGAAGATCCTTTACTGGTGTCTGTTCGTTCTGGAGCAGCAATCTCGATGCCTGGTATGATGGATACAGTTCTTAATCTGGGACTTAACGATATGTCAATATTGGGGATTGCAAAAAAGACTGGCAATGAAAGATTTGCTTGGGATGCTTACCGGAGATTTATCCAGATGTTTGGAAATGTTGTTATGGGTATTGATGGCAGCAAGTTTGAGCATGTATTGGAGCAGGCTAAAGAGACTAAGGGTGTTGAGTTTGACACAGAGCTCACTGCTGATGATCTGAAGAAGGTCGTAGAGGGTTATAAAAAGGTTATTGTAGACGAGAAAGGAACATCATTTCCTCAGGACCCAAGAAAACAACTGCAGATGAGTATAGATGCGGTCTTTGGTTCTTGGAACAACAGCAGAGCTGTTCTCTATAGGAAACTCAATGACATAAAAGGATTGAAAGGCACTGCAGTTAATGTGCAGTCTATGGTTTTTGGTAACATGGGTGAAGATTCAGCGACAGGTGTATGCTTTACAAGAAACCCTGCGACAGGAGAGGATAAGTTTTACGGAGAATTCTTGGTCAATGCACAGGGTGAAGATGTTGTTGCAGGTATCCGAACACCATTAGAGATTGAAAAGCTTGGAGACATCCTTCCTGATGCGTATGCTGAACTTCTTCAGATACGAAAGAAACTTGAGGAGCATTATACTGACATGCAGGATATGGAGTTCACTATTCAGGACAAGAAGTTGTACATGCTCCAGACGAGGTCAGGCAAACGCACTTCTGCAGCAAGTGTTAAGATTGCTGTTGATATGGTTGAGCAAAACTTGATTACCAAAGAGGCGGCAGTCATGCGTGTTGATCCTAATCAGCTTGATCAGCTTCTTCACAAACAAATTGATACTATTGCAAGGGACAAGGCGCAGAGTATTGCGCAGGGTCTGCCTGCGAGCCCAGGTGCTGCGGTAGGCGAAGTTGTTTTCGACGCTGAAGAGGCGGACATTATGGCTGAAGCAGGTAAGAAGGTTATACTTGTCAGAATAGAGACAAGCCCTGAAGATCTTATCGGTATGAATGCTGCTCAGGGAATTCTCACTGCACGTGGTGGAATGACGAGCCATGCGGCAGTAGTTGCCCGTGGTATGGGTAAGTGTTGTGTTGCTGGTTGCGGTGACATAAAGATTGACGAGAAAGCAGAGCAGTTCAGAGCAGGTGATACAATAATCAAGAAATGTGATTTTATAACTCTTGATGGTACTGAAGGTAAGGTCTATGAGGGTAAGCTTCCTCTGAAGGATCCTGAACTGAGTGGTGATTTTGCTAAGCTTATGGAGTGGGCTGATTCATTCAGGACTATGGGTGTTCGCACTAATGCAGATACTCCTCACGACGCTGAAAAAGCAAAGAGTTTTGGGGCAGAAGGTTTGGGTCTTTGCAGGACTGAGCATATGTTCTTTGAAGGTGACCGTATTCGTGCTATGCGTGAGATGATTCTTTCAGAAGATGAAGCAGGGAGAAGAAAATCTCTTGGTAAGCTTCTTCCTTTTCAGAAAGATGATTTCTATGGATTGTTCAAGATGATGAAAGGTCTTCCAGTCACCATCCGTCTGCTTGACCCTCCTCTGCACGAGTTCCTTCCGCAGGACGAGAAAGAGATAGCATCTATTGCAGCAGAGATGGGTGTTACACCAGAAACTCTTAGGTCTAAGATGGAAGATTTGCACGAGCTGAATCCTATGCTTGGTCATCGCGGTTGCAGATTAGGCATAACTTATCCTGAGATAACTGAGATGCAGACAAGAGCAATATTCGAGGCAGCGACAGAGCTTGCCAAAGAAGGTCAGACCGTTGTTCCTGAAGTTATGATTCCTCTGGTGGGTAATATAACTGAGTTCAGGCATCAGAAAGAGGTTGTTGTCAAGACTGCTGAGAAGGTGATGGGTGAATCAGGCCAGAATATCAAGTATCTTGTCGGTACTATGATTGAAGTGCCTAGAGGTGCTCTTACTGCTGATGAGATTGCAAAGGAAGCTGAGTTCTTCAGTTTCGGCACTAACGACCTGACCCAGATGACATTGGGTTTCAGCCGTGACGACGT
>CAZXTQ010000039.1:0-13078 GCA_964643595.1 uncultured Methanosarcinales archaeon | reverse complement strand
ACCCAGATCTGTAACCACCAGTTGTATCTATTGCTCCGGGAACGTCAATACTACTATCCCCCCCTGCGACCGCCCGGGTAATATCAACAACAGCAAAAACAATCCCTGAACACAACACCATAACTATCACTACCAACACTAAAAACATACTCAATCTTGAAAATGTGTTTTTGCTCATGGTCATATACCTTGTATCATCATCAAATACTTATATCTAAACACCTGTTTCGGTCGTCTCTTCCTCAGGAGCTATCGATTCAGTAGTTCCAGTGGCAGCCCCTTCTTCTGCTTCAGTGACGTCAGTCGTGGCACCACCAGGCCATTCAATATTATCATAACTAGGATTATCTTTCAATGCTTCTTCGCAAAGGTCGAACTTGACCATTGCAAATCTGTCTTTAGTATTCGTAACAAGATCGGTAATTATTGCTGTAAGCGAAGAGGCGTACTGAAGGCCTTTACATATCTTGCAGCCGACACTTCGCTCATTACCGCAGAGCACCAACTGACAGGTCTTGTCAACAGCCATACCAACTATTGTCGACGCTGGCTGGTCAACAAACTGATTCACAACATTACCTATCTGCTCTACAAACTGGAATATAGGAATAGCTGAAAAAGCCTGTCCAGTCCAGAAAGTGCACATATCATAAGCATACGCATCATTGCACTGCCATAACGGCCTGCCATTAGGAACATCAATCTTCCAACAGAGCAGCCTCTTACACTTTATCTGCCTGAACTTTTCCAAGTTCATCACCACACCTGGAAGGCACAAAGATAAAGCACTAGATATCATGCTCCGAGTAGGATCAAAACTGTCTACGGAGAATATAGAAAGACCTCTGGTCTCGTTACGACCTCCCATCTGCGCACCAGTCTGAGTAGAACCTAAAGCACCGCTCCGTCTCTGCAGGAAATTAAGGCTGGCATACTCTGCCCACATATTGCTCCACTTACCCCACCACTTCTTGACCTTGCACCAGTTTTCATTCTGGTCTCCGCCGACCTGGTTACACTGTGCGTTCATAGAATCCCGCGCATTCTCAGACAGACGACAAGAGATGAACAATCCGCAGAAATAATATAATTCACCAATTATTCCATCAGTAGCATCGGATATCTGATTAGTAGTGGTTCCTGCTGAATTTGAAACAGGACAAGCCCATGACTGCGTCGTAGGATTATCACAAGAAACTCCAAATATATCCTTGATACCTGCCCAAATACTCATCAACTGTATATATGTCTCGATGAATCTGCATATTTCTCGTGCGTATTGAAGTATAAGGTTGGCCCAGTAGACGAATTTCCATCCGCCATTATCGATATATTCCTCTTCTGCTTTTATCTTATCCTTGATGTTGCCGATGTTCTGGCCTAAAGGATTATTATATACAGGAATTACAAAAGTTATGTTAGCATCTTCAGGCAGAGTGAGAGAACGCTCACCACCTTCTTCAATTATAGACCTGAAAGTGAAGAAACAAGTTACATTGACAGAATCAACAGATATGTTACGTCCTTTTTCATCAGTTGTGTAATACTCAGGAACCGCTCCAGGATTCAATTGGATTGTAACAATATCAGCAGTAGGATTATCAGCAAAATCGGCAAACTCTGCACGACTTATCATGAACTCATTGGTCTCGGTGTCCTGCTGGATCCAATCAAGACCAAAACACTGTGAAGGATCGAAATTTACAGATACTAACTCAGTATTTGTTCCGGTCCTCCTGATATTCATCTTGTAATACATACGCTGAGAACCCATAGCCCAGCTCAGCCTGTCAATACCAAGACTTGGAGATATACCTTCAGTCTTAGCAACAGAAAGATACCATCTTGTTCCTGTCTCATTCTCATTGGCAAGAATCTCAATATCATCCCACACATAATCAGAAACATGACCTGTGTAATCCTCGAAAGTGAAAGGTATGGAAATGTCCTTAAGATAACCATCAAGAACAGGGTCAGTCTCCCAGACGCACTCGAAAATCCTCTGCTCCTCACCAGCGATTATCTGGTTCTGCTCGCACACACCTTCAAGCTCCTCAGGACCGTTCTCGACAAGCATAGAAAGATTCGCCTTAGCGCTCTTTATTCCAGACCAGTCCTTGACAAAAAGATGTATCTCAGCAATATCTCCAGACGTCAATATATTCATGACATCATGCGTCTCTCCGATAGAAGTAATATTAGAAAGCGCTATCAAATCATCATCAACTTCAGGACCTTCACGGTCAACACGAACAGTGCCTGAAACAGACTGAAGAATATTATTAGCATCATCTCGGCTACCTGCCTGAGGTGATAAAGACAATGCAGTATTGCTCTGCAGGTTCAAAGCATCAATACGATTCCATTCACAAGTCCAACCAGGCTTGCATTTAGTCGGATTTAAACGCAGACTTCCACCAGACGTGTGCTGAGTTCCAAAAGCAGCAAAGTCAAGCACAACATACCTGTTTGCCATGCCTGCACCAACTTCTGTTATGTCCATAAATATAGTGCTGTTCTCCTCGCTTACCCAAAAATTACCTTTATCATCAGGGTAATTTGAATATATTCTCGTCGCTACAGGAGGTACGTTATCAAAAGTGACCTGTATAGATTTTGACTGATTCAATTTATTCTCATGCTCATCCTCTGCACTTACCACTACCTGCACTGTACGAGGACCAGACATTATAAGGAAAAAACCGCCAGTAGTACAGGTGTACTTATTCTCACCATCAGGATCGCAAATCGCAGGCCGATTCTTGAATGCCTCCTGATGCTCAGGCCGTTCACTCAACTGAGAAGCATCAATCAGTATCTCATTCTCATGCTCAGTCAAAGGATTGAAAAATTTGGAATGCTCTGTTATATTCACCTCTATAGTTACATCGCCAAGCGGCTGACCATTAGTGAACTTTATAGGATTGTTGTTTAAATCAAGAAGCCGAATGCCTGTAATCTCAGGAGGCCGTGCATCAACCATCACATTCTTGCAAGAAGTGCTTACCTGACCGAAACGATCAGTCGCCTCAATACAGATATGCTTCTCACCGACATCACCGCCCACTATCAGACCAGTAAGATTCGTGGTCTTGGTGAACTGACAACCATCTTCAAAATCAGTGCTCTGACCGACAACAGTACCTGCAACAGTGAACTTCACACCTGCAATACCTGCACACTTGTTCGCGCACTCAGGCTGTTCACACGCGATATCCCTCACTTCATAAGTGGCCTCGACAATACCATCAGGTCTTGCCACATACTTATCAGAAAGTATTTTTGGCGGTTGAGAATCTACAGTAAGAGCTGCAGACCGCGGAGGAGATATAGGCGAACCAGCATCATTGAAAACCTGCACAGTGAACCGCGCAACAGATACAGCACTCGATAAGGTAATCTCAGGATATTCATAACCGCAATTAAAAGTCTGAGTGACCTCGTCGACCATAACACAATTGAAAGGTTTAGTAGGGTCCTCAAGGATCTTCACCTGACCAGTCCCAAGATCAGAATCTTCAGGCACTGTCACAGACACATTGATTATAGTCACGTCTCTCTTAGCACGATAATCTTTCACACCATTAGAACCATAAGCACCCACATCATTGATATTAGCACCCATCACACTGGAAGAATATATCGGCAGGCTCACTATAAGGAATATCATAAAGAATGCAATGTTCATCAAATAAGTGTCGTGCTTCATCTTGTTCTCATATTACCCACTCAGGCTCTAATTGCAACCTATACATGTTTGAATACTCATCCAATTTCCCTGCCTGCTCCAAGCTCGGAGAATCACCGAACTCTGTGGCGTATACCATAGGAAGCGCAAATCTCAAAACAAATATGTTAAGCTTCTGGCTCCCGAAAAGATCCTCTTCAGTTATCTTGAAATATCCTGTCTCATTCGTGAAAAGGATACCGCCCTCAGTCCAAACATCCAACTCTGTAGCGTTAAGCTTCACATCAGTGGAACTGCCGAAAAGACCACCATCGTAAGTCTTATCAACAGAGTTTATACGCACAGTATCATTATATATCAAGTATCCTTTGACTTCATAAGTTCCAGGAACCAATTTCATAAGCGCCATCGAATCTCTTGTAACCATACCATACGCCTTGAAATCTTCAAGCGCATCCTCATCTTTACGCTCCAATACCAAAACAACATTCTCATGACTGCCTAAAGGAGATAAAGGATCTCCAGGAGGCAACACATACCTTCCATCAGTATCATAATGAAGTGTCTTTGCGAACACACTTACGTTGATATACCTATAAGGCGCCATCTCAATCGTTATATTCTGCTCTACATCGGCTGTGCTGAACAGACGATCATTAAATTCAAGATAATCTATGTGCACTGCTTTTATCTCTCCCAAACCTACAGGAAGATTTGCCTCGATTATTGACTTGTTCTCCTCATTTATCTCAGTGATGCCCACATGACAGCTCTCCTGACCGAAGATAGCAGAAACCCTTGCTTTCTCGATAGGCTCGCCAGTCATCAAATTCTTAACTTCAATTCTCGCCTTTGCACCCTGATTCTGATTCTGCGCACAAACAAGAGTTCCCTGATCGCCTGCTCCTGCATAACTTATATTAGTCATGTTGATCGGCTTGTTATACCTCAAATTCTGCTCTATAGCAAACTGGAATTTATAACCATCACCAGCAAAAGCATCAGCATCATCCAGCTCAACCACCACAGGATAAGCCAGACTGTAAAAGAATTCATACTGGTTCAGACCAAGGAACCAGCCTATAACAGGAATATCTATACTTGTAGGTATCAAAATCTCCATATGGTTGATATCAAGATAAATATTCCACCAGTCAAGATATATAAACTTAGCATCAATGTTGGTGTAATTCTTGTCAAGACGCAATATAGTCTTATCTGTTATCGCAGTACCTATCCTATCATAAAGATAAGTTGTATCATCAACCTTGTCGAACATAACTATCCGCTTGAAATTACGGGTCTGGTCAATCTGAAGATTTCCTATAGCATAAGGCAAGACCAACTGCTCCAACTGCTGCTGGGTCTTGCTCCTGGTCCAAACCATAAATTCATTAGGATTTACCGTGAACTCCGCGATAGGAGGTATCCTCTCCATGGACAAAGGCATAGCTGCCATAGTCAAGGCATTAAGAGTATGAGTCTCAAGGAAATCTGTATCAATCTGTTTATCTACAACCATCTCAGCCATCTCATAGATATCCTTGAAATTAAGATCAAGAGTAGTGAAGAACTGTTTGACATCGATGGTATTTCCTCCACGGACAACCCGTATAGGATAATCAACAACAATCGCAATATCCTTTTCAGTAACAAGCACATCAGCATTTACAGGCCCTAAAGATTCTATCGTGAAACCCTGTGCGGTGAAAGCACGGAAGTTATCAAGACAGCTCTCGAGCTCCCTGTTGATATACCGCCCCATCTGAGACTCTACAGAATACAGCCCATCATTTTTCCTCAGAGGAGGTTTCAACGAATCGAAATTACAGTTACCTGAACAAGTATTAGGAGTCTCTAAATACCACCAGTAAGGAACCACAGTATTCTCACCTAAGAACATAACTCCGTCAGACTCTGTAGGCTCAAGACCAAGCAGGAAAGTCGTGCCAGTCATCTCAAAATTCTTAGGTTCAATATAACCGCCATGCTTACCTAACAACTCAATACCTCTCCTTCCAACAACACCAATACAATCCTCTACAAAAATCTTTATCGGCTGAGCCTCAAGAGGTACTTCCTCTATCGTCGGGATGAACTCATCAGAGATTCCGCCAGCAACCTCATTACGTATGTAGAACAGCAAAGCTGATGAGAAAAGCAATATTATTCCTATTATCATGAACACAGTGATCTGCGCTTTTCGGTCGTGCATCAATCTATTCATCCTGATATCGACCTCATACAGGTGAAACGGTAAAATTCAGATTCAATATTATCACAGATACCCTGCAGTTCTGAAGCAGGCCTCTGTTTTGTGCTGAGTGCTGTTGCAAGGACAAGATGACAGACATCCCTTTCAGGACCTTCTTTTGAATCACAGACCAGCTGACCGCGATAATAATCTCCACGCATCTCTTTAAGAGATTCATCTATCAATACCTTGGTATCCTTGTAGAATTGAGCACCCAAAGTCCCTCCGAGAAGAAGGACCAGAACCCAGAAAGTTATGATAGTGTAAAGGAAAACCTTGTCCCTGTGATGGAACGGGCGATCTTTGAACTTCTCTGCATAGAAATACTTCCTCTCGTGCAGAATGTACCACACAATAACGATGTTCATAAGAACCAATGATGCAAATGAGAGCAGCAAAAGTTTCTTGAACATAGGATGCTCAGCAGAATCAAAAAGTATGAGTGATATGATTGCATTAAGTGCTGCAAAACTGAAGAACCCGATACTCAAGTCAAATGTGTAAGCCTTGCGTTTCCAGAAACCATAGACCATCGCCATGATGAGCGCTAGAAGAACTCCATTTATCATAAGAGCTCTTGCACCCACTATCATTTTGCCGAACAGCAAAGTCGTCGGAAAAGTGATTCCGTAAATGAAAGAGATCAAGTAAAGAACTGTCAGGAAACTAAGATAACCCATAAGGAAACGTATGCCTAATGGTATCCTGTATTTGCCTCTGTGAATAGGAGAAGGGACAAAGAATTCTTCCTCAAGCTCATGAGGAACCTTTCCGATCTCAACCTCAATCTTGCCAGGAGTGATTACTTTGAACTGCTTCTTTTTAGAGTGTGCTGGGTGCAATCTTTTCGGAGAATTTTTCTTTTTAGAATTCTTATCAGCCTTCTTGGCCGGCTCACGCTTCTTGACGGCAGACCTAGAACTTTTCTTGCAGGGAGTCGTCTGTTTAGACTTGTGTTTAGCGCTACCCCTTTTTTTAGCCATTACTGATTACCCACTCTCTTTTTACCTAAGTGTAAATGTTGCCTGCTTCGCAATGTACCCTCATTCCGAAACTTCGACTACATTTAACCCCCTAATCTGTTAACTAAACAATTATTGGTTTATAAAAGTTTGCTTTTCATTTAAATAATCCTTTTTAAAATGTATAAAATAATAAGAACTGAAATATGTGTAATTTGCCGACGGGAAACTACTCTCTAGTAAAGAAAATGTTTGTCTGTTTCAATCTGCCATGAACCGATACTTATCCTTATCGACATGGAATGCAGGCAGATAATGCTCTTTGAGATGTGATTCAAGGTCACGAATCATCTGCGGATCAGTTATAACCCTATCAAAAATATCCATATCAACCTTCTTGGCCCTTATAGTATCGATAGCATCATCATCAATACCCAAAGAACGCATATACTGTGGGTCACTCAGATGGACTGCCACATTTATAGCAAGTTTATCATACTTACTCCTGAACTCGCGCTCAATCATGACACCTTCAGCCTTACCTGCGTGCGCCAATGCTTCATCGACCTTATACACCTCTTCTGCATAGGGCATAATCGCTGAAAGATCCCCCATGTTCCTCTGAAAAAGATAAGCATAACCAAGAAAATCATTGTTAAGACCATCCATATCCCAACACGCAAAGATATCATCATTAGTAGCATCAACATAGACGCGGTCGTCCAAAACAGCAGGAGACGCAGCTATGTTGAAAACCTTTCTGAGAGTCTCATAAGATACAGACCCTTCAAGATTCCGCCGACCTGCAAAGTACGATTTAAGCTCGCCAAAAATACCTGCTATCTGAGGTATCCTTGCCAAAATTTTACACGGGCTCACAGCCCAAATCGCCTTAGCAACCTGAGCATACTTGCCACCATTACGATTACCATAAAGAAAATCAAAAAGCCGTCGGTTCTCATTCACTGAATACCTGTTCTGCGCAAAATTATTGTTCTCCTTGAACTCAACATCTTCACCGCGCGAATTCCAAGCCTTATCATAACCATTACGCCTGAAAGAAGGCACCAACAACTTCATCAGGCTGACAGCATTCAGATTGATTGCAAAATCCACCCTATCCACTGAAAGGTCAAGTGCATGACGGAACGTATCGTAAAGCAAAGGCTGGTCACCAGCCATCTCAAGGATAAGCTTATCAGGATTATCATCAGGCAGAGCACTGAAACCACGCTCCTGAGTATTCGTAAAACTAAGTTCGATTTTTCTTTCAGGACGGTAATCAACCTCAAGCGGAACAGAAAGCTCAGAAACAGAATTAATATTTTCAAGACCAAGAGTTCTGCTTATGACAGCATCCCTCCTGCCACGCTCAGCATTACCTACGACAAAAGTATTGAAACCATTCATCGCAGAGTAAATTACCATAAGGTCTGTAGAAGAAAGATTTCCACACACAGGAAAATTGAACTTGAGAAAATCCCAACCATCATCATCGATAAAGCGGGCGAGCTTGAAAGTCTGCAGTTCCTTGCCTTTCCTGACATCGTCGGCAAGTTTTCTCACAGAGTAAGCCATAGCATCTTTTTTAGACATCAAATCGTAGCTTGCTTTTATGATTACTGCATCTATGACCATGAAAACATCTCCCTCGTCTAACATTAAAAAATTGAAATAAATATTGAAAATATTATCCTTGTAAAAACAGCCAGATACTGCGCTACGTGCGCACATAATCCTGACCATGAAATCGTGATATTGTGAACATTGAATAATTCCCAGTTAATTTCGCTAGGCAGTACCTGTCTTGGTTTTTCTGGTTGCTGCTTAGCGAACCTTTGCTCCCGCACCAATACCCTTCGCTTTAATAAACTCGAGCGGAGACTTGAGCCTTTTCTTGAAGTTATCACAAACTACGTTTCCTTCCTCGTCGACTGTCAAAGAAAGCTGGAAAAACTCATCTATAGTCAATTCACGGAAAGGCTTCTCATTCGCAATGCCTTTAAGAGTGACCTCATCACCAGGATCAGAATCAGGAGCCTCAAGAAGAACAACCTTCTTACCGTCGTCAGCAGCAAGCAGCATACCGTTACTCTCAATCCCACGCAGTTTAGCAGGCTTAAGATTACAAACAACAACAATATGCTTGTCAATCAAGTTTTCTCTCGGGATGTAAGCCTTGAGTCCAGCGACAAGCTGACGCTGTTCAGTACCAAGATCAATCTTGACGACGTAAAGCTTTCCAGCATCAGGATGGTCCTCGACACTGATCACTTTTGCTACACGCAGGTCTGCAGGAAACTCCTCAAAAGTCTTGATTTCCTGCGGTTTTTTTTTCGACTCTTTTTTTGCATCTCCGAACTGCTTACGAAACTCCTCAATCTCCTTGTCCTCAAGCTTCCTGAACAATACCTCGGGTTTGTTGATCTGATGGCCTGGCTCGAAATCAAGATGCATCTTATACTCGATACTGCACTTACTGCAGTCAAGATTCAACTGTCTGAATATCTCTTTGGATGTGAATGGAAGGAACGGTTCTATCACGACGGCAAGAGTGCGCACCAGATTACAGCAGACATTAAGCACAGTACCGCAACGTGTACGCCCATCTTCACCTGCTTCCTCTTTCACCAAAGTCCAGGGCGCATTATCCTGGAAGTACTGATTTCCAAGACGAGAAATGTTCAATATCTCTTTCAAAGAATCTCTTTCCCTGACCTGCTCCATGAGGTCTATAACTTCTTTTATCTTATTGCTCACATCAGCAATAAGCTTATCATCCTTCTCTGTAAGCACTTTCTTAGGTATTTTTCCGTCGAAATACTTATCTGTAAATGTAAGAGTCCTGTTTATGAAATTACCCAGATTCGACAAAAGTTCATTGTTGTTCTTCTCCTGGAATTCCTTCCAGCTGAAATAAGAATCTGAAGACTCTGGCCTGTTGGACAAAAGATAGTAACGCCAGACATCAGCAGGAATACCAGTATTCTTAGCGTCGTCACCGAACACGCCAGTGTTAGCGCTCTTTGAGAACTTACCACCCTCGTAATTGAGGTACTCAGTAGAATCGATATGGTAAAGTTTTGTCCACCCTTCTCTGCTGGCTATAAGCGTTGCAGGAAATATTATAGTGTGGAACGGAATATTATCCTTAGCCATAAACTGATATAGCTTGACCTGATCTGATTTCCACCAAGTTTCCCAAGTGTCAGGGAAAGCATGCTTTGTGATAGAGATGTAACCTATAGGAGCATCAAACCAAACATAGAACACCTTGTTAGTGTAACCCTCGAGCGGAATAGGAATACCCCATTTGAGATCGCGGGAAATGCACCGTTCCTTAAGCCCCTCCTTGAACCAGGCACCAGTAGTGGTAGTGGCATTCTCAGTCCAAAAACCAAGCTCACTCGTCTGATCAACCCACTTCTTAAGTTCAGGAGTTATTTTTGGCAAGTCAAAAAAAAGATGATTCGTCTTCTTGACAACAGGTTTGGTACCGCAAACCTTACAGCGGGAATTCAAGAGTTCGACAGGATTCAGAAGCTTACTGCATGACTCGCACTGATCACCCCTTGCACCTTCATAACCACAGCTCGGACAAGTACCCTCGACAAACCTATCCGCAAGGAACTTATCACACTTCGGACAGTAAGTCTGCTCGAGCTCACCCTTGGTTATGAAACCATTCTCGTTAACTTTCTTGAAAAGAGCCTGAGTCACTTCAGTATGAGTATCAGTACTGGTACGTCCGAATGCATCAAAACTGCAACCGAACCATTCATAGACATCTCTATGAATCTTGAAATACTTATCACAGATCTGCTGCGGAGTCAAGCCTTCCTCTAACGCTTTGGTCTCAGTAGCAGTGCCATGCTCATCAGTACCGCAGATGAAAAGAGTCTCGTTTCCTCTGGCTCTGCTGAACCTTGCAAAAACATCTGCGCTAAGAACACAACCTATAATATTACCCAGATGAGGAACGTTATTTACGTACGGCAGAGCGCTTGTGACCAGTATCTTCTTTGTCATGGAATATGTTTATCAGGCTTGTTTTTATATAGCTTTTGGTGGGGCGTATGTAATAAGTCAGCTAGACTGTAAATATATGCCGCGCTCCGTCAGAATAATTCACAGAGCTCTAAACCGTGCGATTGTGAACTCTGACTGCTAACCCAATAACTGCGCTAGGCGGCATATATTCACTTTATGTGGCGGACTTATTACATACGGTGGGACTACAGTAACAAACAACCAGAAACAAGCAGGCAAGGTGATTTAAAAAGTATTTAAATAAAAACTCAGTTAAATATAAATATATATTACCTTTTGATACCCAACAACAAAATTAACAAAATAAAAATTTGGGGGAGATACTATATGAAAAAGTTCTTAGTGATTTTAGCAATATTATTGTTGGCAGTCGGACTCGCAGGATGCAAGGAAGACGTAGATAAACAACAGACCACCAAATCAGATAGAGCAAGCGCAAGTGGCTCTGGAAGTTCTGGCAGCGCAGATGCGGATGTGAAAGAAGCATCTGGCAGTTCAGGTGTAGGTGAAAAAATAACCAACTATATCTCAAAGAAGAAGAACATGGAGTTCTCAGTATCATACGATTACAGCGTATCCGGAAGCGGAACCAACGAGCAATGGGAGATGACTCAATACTTCGGCAACAACAAGTACCGAATGGACATGAAAGCAGACGGACAAGAGACACAGTTCTTCTACATAGGCAAAGAAGTGACAAGCTGCTCCAAAGACAAAAACGAATGGATGTGCATGGTGCTCGGCACAGGTGAAGAGATGAATGATCCAACAGAACAGTTCAGCAGCATAGAAGATGATCTTGATGATACCTCTGCAACATACAAAGGTACAAAAAAGATTGCAGGAACAACAGCACACTGTTGGGGAATCAACTATGCAAGCTATATGGGAAACACAGAATTCTGTTATACCAAAAACGGAATACCACTGTATATGCTAATCGAGAGTGGCGGTGCCGAAATAGAGCTTAAAGCAAAAAGCTTCAAGAACAGCGTTTCAGCATCAGACTTCCAGCCACCAGCAGAACCAATAGACATGAATGCAATGATGGCACAATACGGTGCATACCAGTAAGAAGCTGGATCAAAGAATGAATTAAATGATTTAATTTTTTTATTTCTTTTTTATCTTCTGTAATTTCTTACCGAATCATGCGATGACTATAGCTATGGCAGCGACGAGAAAAGTGTAAAGTGCCAAACCAAGTTAATGATATGCTTTCTTGTTCATAATAATTAACTCTTATGATGTAGCTATGGCCCCTTTTGCAGCAATCCCTTTCACGAAACCAATTATAAGACCCACCCATAAGAACAAGCTGAAAAAAGCTCCTAAAACAATGGCCGCTATTGCAAGACCCTGACCACCCAATGAAGGATTTTTCTTAATCTTTGTCAAAGCAATAATACCTAAGATAATACCTACTAGAGAAAATAAAGGTATGAAAAATAGAGTGCTGAACACTAGCGCAATTATCGCAAGCCGAGATGTCTTCTTCTGTACTGGTTGTTTTACTGGCGCAGTCTGAAGTTGAACCGATTGCCGTGCAGGCTGTTGAGTCTGCTGCATGTAAGCACCTCGCGGTTGAACATAATTCTGATTATCCATATATCACACCCCAAACATCAACCAGACAAATACTGAGCTGGCCAGGACTGCCAATACTGTGAACGGCAGACCGATCTTGATAAAGTCAATGAAACTCGTCTCGTAACCCCTATTCTTGAGAAGGCCAACACCTACGATGTTAGCAGCAGCGCCGATAGGAGTTATGTTACCACCGACACTAGCACCTATAAGAAGACCAAAGTAAAGGACATAAGGAGAAGCACCTGCCTGCTCAGCAATAAGCTGAGTCACTGGAAGCATAGCAACAATGTAAGGAACATTGTCAACGAAAGCAGACATTATCATAGAGATGATGATCAAAGTTACAAATGCCAAAAACACATTGCTTCCTGTTATCATGAAGATGCCTTTAGCTATATCACCTATGATGCCTGCACGCGAGAGCGCATTAACCATTATGAATACTGCAATGATAAAAAGAGCAGTAGACCAATCCATGCGAAGAATAGCACGCGCAACCTTCTTCTCGTGCTTGATGTGCTGCTTTAACAACCA
>CAZXTQ010000038.1:0-13289 GCA_964643595.1 uncultured Methanosarcinales archaeon | reverse complement strand
GCACGTCGCGGTGGTTCAGGCTTTGCGTGAACCTTGCAACCGCAGGTTGCATTGGTAGTACTGACAGAAACAGCTAAACAAATACCAATATTATTTTCTTATGTCTTTATCGTGTAGATAGGATTCAGCACTGCAGCAGTATCACACATACCGATATCAAGACATTTCTGCATGACTTCTCTGCCTCTATATGAGAACTGAAGTTCTCTCACGTTCGAGATTATCTTCTTACCGACGCTATTTGCCATCTCAATCTTGAAATAACGCTTCTTGTTTATCTCAAACACCTTCTCTACATTCAAAGAATCCTGGAATGCGTAGCCTCCGCCATGAGGAAGAACATTAGCTCTTGCTATCCTGTTGTATACACCAAGCTCATCTGCCCGTGCAGTGAAGCCAAGCATATCCATCATGTGAGGGGTGAAGTTATGTTTTCCTCGTACTAAGTAGGAAGGCAGATCAGCACGTATAGATATAGGAAGTATATCATCCTTGGAATGGAAAACCTGACATCCAAGAGTCGCCTCATTAGGATTCAACAAACCCTGATGAGTCTTGTTGACGATGATCTTTCCTCCGTCGAACATATGCCTGAAAGCGACAGCTCTGCGTTCCAGAGCAAACTTCTCAGCAAACATGTGAAAACGATAATAATCAAGAGTATTACGCCCGTCAAGAACATACGTGTTTCCGAAAGGAGTCTTCACTGTCTTGCTCATCTCCATCAAAGTCTTGCTATGGTTCCAGTACAAACCCATGCCTGCCTCAGTCTCACCCTTAAGTTCAGGACAGCCAGCATGCATGATGACTGCATATTTCGGAAGCTTGAGTGTATTGTCTTTGGAATCAACACGGAAAACATCAATGAAATGATTGCCTTTATAGAAATCCCACTGAACCCGCACATCGTCTATGTAAGTAGCTTTATTCTCTAACTCCAGAACACGTTTGAGAATCTTCTTTGGCTTGGGCAAATCATGCAATCCTCCTACAATCATACCACAACAATTAGGTTTTATATCAAGGATAGTCAAATGTTCACGCCCAGAACCCCATGTAAGTTTTCCTCCGTAAGATACACCCTGTTCCCACCTGCTGCTGTTCCTGCTGACAGTCTCATCAGGAGTGGTCACAAAAGTAGCATCAGGATCCAAACCGAACTTCTGCTGAGCCAAGTGCATCTTAGCAAGACCATATTTCATATTGGCAATGCAGAGATGTGAAGCACCGTCGTTAAGCCCTGTAGAAAAAATATGATTCTCTGCTCTATTAAGGAGAGATTTCTTGGTCATAGGGAGTTTTTTCTTGGCCATTTATTCCTCCTTGATCAACTTGTAAGATGTGATCTCATGAATCTCTTTTGCTCTCTTGATTAAATCTTTCTTTAGAGTCTTAGATACTGATATCGTCTCTTGATATGCTTTCTTTGATATCTTCTTGCTGATAGGATAGTAAAGCTTCTGATAATCTAACAGACGTTTATGGATACGATCATCAATTATATCATCCATAGTACCTGCCTTACCCATAAGACCCCTGACCATACCCATAAAACCAAGACGCTCTATAGTATCTGCATCAAACACTGCTTTCTCTTCAGCAGTCTCTGGCAGTATGCGCGATTCAGGAGTGTGACGCACGATTACGTTCTGTATCTTCATGCTCGTCTCAACATCAGTGATGTAGTTCTTGAGCAGTTCGTTGGCACGTGCAGCTCCGTCCAGACCATGAAACAGACCATTCGGAGAGTTTATGCGTCCGATGTCATGCAGAAGAGCTCCACACATCAGTACAAAAGGATCTATGTGATCAGGTATCTTCTTCGCGATCTCTATCGATAAACGGCACACCTCAAGAACATGCGAATAATCATGACCTTCAGCACGGTGATGCTTCTCCTTGACAAAATCAACTATGTGCTCAACAATCTCACGTTCTTCTTTTGAAAGTTTTCTTGTGAATACCATAAAAATTACCGGTTCTTTCTCGGCCCTCTTGCAAGCAGCTCTTTGACAGAGTGAATCTCAAGCAAATTCGTCCTACCCCTTATGTTGAAAGGATGTGCAGCAGTCACGACGACCCTATCACTCTTCTTCAGAAGTCCTTGCTTGTAAGCAGTATGCAGAGCATAATATATCAAGTCCCTGGTAGAATCTATATTTCCATTTGGCATCAACAAAGGAGTTATTCCCCAATAAAGAGCCATCCGCCTTACCACATGCTCGTTAGGAGTCACAGCTATGATATCTGCTCCAGCCCTGTGCTTAGATACCATCCTTGCAGAATGACCTGAACACGTGGCTACAATAATTTTATCTATCTTCAGCACTTTAGTGATGTCATGCACTGCATCAGCAATAGCATCATCAGCAGTCCGTATGTTAAGCTCCCGTTCTATAGACAGAACAGGTTCTATGTTACGGGCTATTCGCACCATAGTATCTACTGCCTTATCATAAAAACTGCCGATAGCAGTCTCTTCAGAAAGCATTATCGCATCAGTACCGTCGAGAATTGCGTTGGCCACATCAGAAGCTTCTGCACGCGTTGGACGTGGGTGAGTAACCATAGACTCCAGCATCTGCGTTGCAGTCACGACCGGCTTGCCTGCAGAATTACATTTCTTTATTATCATCTTCTGGATTAGAGGTACTTTTTCCTGCGGCAACTCAACACCAAGATCCCCTCTCGCAACCATCACACCATCTGCTGCAGCAATTATGCTGTCAACATTATCAACAGCAACAGAATTTTCTATCTTCGCAAGTATATGCATGTGAGGTCGTCTACTGGAAAGGAAAGCACGTATCTTCTTTACGTCATCTGCGCTGCGGACAAAAGAAGCAGCAACATAATCTACATTATGAGTTGCCCCGAACTGAAGATCATCCTTGTCCTTTTTTGTGAACGTAGGAATCCGCGCAATACAACTTGGATGGTTCACACCCTTCTGATTGCCTAAAGGACCCCCATTAATAACCTTACAGATTATGTCAGTCTTAGTCTTGCTCTTAACCTCTAACTCCAAAAAACCTGAATCTATAAGTATCCTATCACCCTTCTTTGCATCCTGAACAAGACCTGAATAAGTCACATGCACTTCATTCTGATTACCTTTTATTTTTCTAGTAGTAAGTTTGAATGTGCTGCCAGTACGCAAGACTGTGTTGTCCTCAACCAGCCCAGTCCTTATTTCAGGACCCTGCGTGTCAAGCATAATAGCAATATCCCCAGACACGGCGCGTATATTCCTTATGAACCTACGATATTGAGAATGGTCTCCATGAGAACAGTTTATCCTGGCGATATTCATACCTGCATCATAGAGTTTCCTTATAGCAGAAACAGACTCGGTACCCGGACCTATAGTGCATATAATCTTAGTCTTGATAATATTACCACACCTCTTTTATTGGTTTGTTTAGGTGTTCGTGCTTTAAAAAGGTTTCGCGTGTTATCTGCAAAATTTAATATAATCATAGGTCTTAGTAATAGTTATGGTACAAGTCAACCCTATAGCCAAAATAATTGCTGAGAAAGGTGTGGATAGTGCTAATCTTTCTATGTTTACAGAAGAACAAGTACAAGAGATATATTCTCAGGCAGCAGATATACTTCTTAGGTTAAATAAATTAGAATCTGCTATGATAGCAATGGAGCGTGCAGGCCGTCCACTTCCTATTGAAGAACTCAAAAAGATTGCAGATAACAAGATACTTTTAGGAGATTACAAATCAGCATATGATCTGTTGCGGAAGACAGGACAGGATGAGTATGCAGAGTTTGTAAAAGAGAATTTCTTATAGAAAAAATTATCCAAAAAATAAAAATATTCAACCCAACCTATATGGAGTTATGATGTTATGTCCGAGAAGCTGTAATGTGAAAGGAATATCTTCAGTGAACTGCGGAACGTAATCCCTTCTACCATCAATCAACTTCACGTCATAACCTATAAAATTATGATCTATAACAGATACATCTTCAGTCCTGAAATATTTACATATTTCCCTCCTAAGATCATTTATGAAACCAGCCTTAGCATTTCTCGACTTGAAAGGGAAGTATATCTGAATCCCCCCCTCAATTTCCTGGAATATTGCAGGAATAGGTAACCCATCACTCTCAAGAAGATCCAAATGTTCTGAGAAAGTATCATAATTATTCTTGAGCCCGAATATCTTTGCATGAAGCTTCTTCTTATTTGAACATTTGGCGACCAGCGAATCATACTCCGCAATAGTCTTGTCATGTCCTTTTCCTTCGATGACATTGACAGTATCCTCAAGCAGGCTTTCAGGTATGCCTGCATCACCTGAACGGACCTTTTCAAGGAACTCAAGTTCAGATTTAGCAATAAAATATGCAGTCTCGAGTTCAGAAGTCACAGCTAATTCATTTTCAGAGTCAAACTCCAGTAGTTCTGCAACCTCTTCATCATCAAGGCGCGTGCCAAGAATGTGATTCACATAATTAACAAAACAGTTCTCCAAATCATTGCTCAATACACGTCTTGCGAAAGAGATATCTGCAGCATCATCAAGCAACATGTCCGACGAAAAATGAAGTGTATCGAAATAAGAAAGGCAAGCGTTGAGAGGAGATTCAATAACCCTCTTCGCATCACCAAGCTCTCTTCGAAGAGCCGCATTATCATCGGTAAGACGAGAAACTTCCCGATTGGAAGAATTGAGCAATTTCTCAAGATTGGCTTTTTCGGACTCGAATGCTTCTTCAGATAAAAGATTCACTTCAGTTATACGGTAAGACCCGTTAATAGTAGGCATTCTTCCTGAATTCTCAATCATTTGAACTAAAGTTTCGGTCAACATAGAATCATCAACAGTGACTTCAAGTTCTGTCCCGCTACTGCAAGGCGGCTTATGGAACTTTGCCTGCACTACAGGACCGTGTCCTTGTCTCTGAGCATTCTGTAATGCTTCTTTAGCAGTGAAACCTACACCTTTTTCTTTGTGTTCAACAGTGATACGATATTTAAGTTCGGCCATTGTATGTTTTGGTAAGGAAAAGCAGTTTATAAATTTTTTCTTTTTTACTACTTTAAAATAATAACTTAAAATAGTTGTTGTGGCCCCTTAGACACCAGAATATGAATGTAATGCCCCAGCAAGATTTATAACTCTTTATTGATTATTAGTTATCATGATACGCATCATCTTTGTGGGAAAGACCAAAGAACAGTGGTTACGTGAGCAGGTGGACGAATATGTAAAACGCACTGGTCGTTGGGTCAGACTTCAAGTCGATGAATTGAAAGATGAAAAAGTTGTTGGAAGTGAGTATGATAAAGTCAAGAACAAAGAAGGTGAGAGAATACTAAAATTAGTAAGTGATCAGGATTATCTTATCGCCCTGGATGAAAACGGACATTCCATAAAATCAAAACAATTCGCACAGTCTCTGGGTGATGCAGTCGTTGAACATAAACGAATCACATTTGTTGTTGGCGGAGCTTTAGGATTATCAGATGCTGTCTTGAAGAGAGCAGACTACAAACTATCCATCTCTAAAATGACACTTACAAATCAGATGGTAAGATTGGTGCTCGTGGAACAGATATATAGAGCTTTCACGATAATGGCAGGCATGGAATATCATAAGTGAAATATTGTGCGGTGCGGGCAGGATTTTCCAAGTCACGGGGTTTAACTTTTTTGAACAAAAAGATCGATAATTCGAAAACATTTCGGATTATTTGTAAGAAAAAGCGTAAATTTTCCTATAAGTAAACTTTATTAAGAGCCGCAGATTAAATTATTCTCATGAAAATAGAGCACATAGAAGCAAAATCGAAGCTAGGTCAAGTAGAATTCGATACTTCAGGATTACCCTCTAAGATAGGTGTAGTTACGACTATACAATTTTTAGGTGATATGAAAAAAGTTGTTGATTTCTTATGGAAAAAAGAAATCAAAGCAGTGGTCTGCGGACAGGTCCTAGGTTGCGATGCCGGCGCTGCTATGCGCCACATATCTGAAGTTGATGGTTTTCTCTATATAGGAACAGGCGAGTTCCACCCTATCGGTGTAGCCCTGCAGACAGGGAAACCTGTTTGGGTGCTTGATCCGGGTTCTATGAAAGTTCGTAAGTTGAATGAATCTGAGATTGAAGCTATACGTAAAAAGAAAAAAGGTATGCTATTGAAATTCCATACGTCTAAAGTGATAGGAGTGTTGTTAACTACAAAAGCAGGACAGAGCACAGTACAGGGCGGCATCGAACTTATGCGCTCAGTCGAGAAGAAATTCCCTGACAAGAAATTCTACTACTTTTTATGCGATACATTGAATTTCAATGAGCTAGAAAATTTCAATTTTGTTGAGTGCTGGATAAACACTATGTGTCCAAGGATGATGGAAGATATCAAATTATTGAATCTGGAAGACATAACCCAATAAAGTTTATAAATAGGTAAAGATTTAGTTCTTGTATCAAAGGGGTGTATGATGAAGTTAATATCACATAAGATATTTTTGAAACACCGCATGCCAAGGCATCCGGAAGGTCCTGAAAGGATCAAACAGGCGCTTAAGGAGTTCAAGTACTCTGATGCTGTAGATGGTTCTGCTCATCTTTCTAAAGTGCATACTGCCAGATACATCTCTAAAGTAAAAGAAGCTTCTTTGGAAGCCGGCGATACGCATAGATTCTTAGATGCAGGAGAGACATATGTCTGCTCTGACACTTACAAAGCTGCGTGCTTTGCTGTTGGTGCTGTTATCATGGCTGCTGAATCTGCTTTGAAAAAGAAAAATGCATTTGCTTTGGTGCGTCCTCCTGGTCATCACGCACACCCTGACTGGACAAATGGATTCTGCATATTCAATAATGTGGCTATCGCTGCTGCTTACCTGTTAGAGAAAAAAGAGAAAGTACTAATTGTTGACGTGGACATACATCGAGGAGATGGGACAACCGAGTGCGTCAAGAATCTTTCCGAAGATTTCCCTGGAAAGATTTTTTATTTTTCAATCAATCAACATGGAATCTTTCCAGGCATGACAATAGATGAAGGATCAATACATAATGTTTATGTCGAGCCAGGCATATCAGAAGAAGCTTATATCAAGACAATGAAAGAAGAGCTTGGAAAAGTTTTGTCACAATTCAAGCCTTCGATTGTTGCAATAAGTGCTGGTTTTGATGCTTTTGATACTGATCGTCAACATCATGCTGCAACATTAGGTTGTGAATTAGCATTGACAAAGAAGACTGTTCTTGCGTTGAAGGAATTATTGAAAGGCACACCTTACTTTGCAGTTCTCGAAGGAGGGTATAATCCAGAAAGCGTTGTTGAAGGAGTCGGCGCTTTCATCGGAGTTGCAGTAAAGGTCGAGCGGAAAAAAGCTGTTCCAAAGAAAGAAGAAAAGATAGTGATAAATTATGAACTTTCTGAACCTGCAAAGAAAAGAAAATCTGAGAAAGTAAAGCTGCCTCGAGTAAGGAAAAGCAAAGCAACAAAAAAGAAAGAAACAGATAAAAGAAACGTGACAAGCAAGAAGAAGAAAACGGCTGCTGGAAAAAAGAAAAAGACAGTAAAAACAAAACTTAAGAAAGCTGTGCCGAAGAAGAAAAAATCTGTGAAAAAAAAGACTGCCAAGAAAAAGAAAGTCAAAAGTAAAGCGAAAAAGAAGTGAACTTATTCTATTTTGCACATACTCCAAATCCTAATTTATAAATTTTACAGAAATAGCACTAATTATTGGTAATGGATGGCGTATATTTTACTAAAATACATTATATAATATTTTTATATTTTACTAAAATATACTATCAAGAATTTCCGAAATTTTTGCAAGTTTTGAGAAACAGAATTCAAAACTCCTCGAATTGTCCAAATTCTAGCTCTAAAGGCGATAATTCGCGTTCCATATGTCTGATTTTTTGCGAACCCATCTTGCGTATTTTGACTCAATTTGGCTTTCAAAATCTATTGCATCAATACAGAGCAATATGAGAGTATTATGCTTTCCAGGTTTTTAAAGGCTTCTAGGTTATTCCGAATAATTGAGACGGGTGAAAATCAATTCAGCTTTTTCTATATCCAAATTTCTTTTCGTATTTCTTATGGTCGAGGATATCAAATATCACTGCAATAATATTAACTTCTGATCCTTGAATGGTGTAAATCATTCGCCAATATCCTGAAAGATTCACTTTCCAGATATTTGTAGTATCATAATCAAGAATGTACTCCTTTGGAATCTTCTTCTTTTCAACATGGATACCATATTCCGGATTCTCCTTCAAGAACTCGACCTTCTGCTTAATGGAATTGAATAAAGTCTGATGCTCACTTTTTGCTATGCCTTTGGCTTTCTCTTCACCGACGAGCCTGTTGAGTTCTGCATAATCCTCTTTAGCCTGACCGACTATCACAACTTTAACTTGTTTGCCTTTGAAAGTCACAGCTCAACACCCTCCTTTATGGCATTGTCTAGCTTAGGGCTAGGATTGTATATCCATAAAATACCTTTCCTTCCATCAAGAATCTTTCCAGATTCTTCCAGATATTCAAGAATAACATTTAAGGTCTGATGCATCACCTGGTTAGGCAGCAATTTCTTCAATTCCCCCCTATTCACCAAACCATCAGCATCCTTCAGAGTCTTCTCTACCATCAACACAGTCTTCAGGCTTGGATAGTGTAAAACAGTTTCAGATTCCATAATCACCAACTCACAATATATTAATTTATATAACAATATGTATAAACTTATATAAATATGTTTCGATTCGCGCTTCCCTCTTCAAAGTTCTTCATCTAACAAGTATTTATTCGCCCTTATATTGACTTTTTATGTCACTTATTAGTAGTCACAATCGACAGATTTAAATAGGGTGATTGTGTGAGAATATCTATAGAGGTGATGTCTAAGGAGGACAAATGACATCATTTTTTTTCAGCGAAAATCCAATAGCATTGTTCTTAGCACTGATACTGATAGTTGCAGTTCTAAAAGGATTACTATCAAAACATAAATGGTTCAAAGGCAGTAATGCACCATACATAACAATAGTACTCATAGTTCTGGTCGTGTTGCTGCTGGCATACAAACCAATACTAGAGATAGTCAGTTACGCAACACCCTTTGTTGCGCTGATTGTTGTTTTTGTCTTCGCGCTCGGAGCCATGTATTTCGTACTTGGTGTGAAGGAAGATGGAATGTGGAAATTGCTCAAAGGAATCGGTCCATTGAAGACCGCTCTGCAGATAGGTGTAATCTGTATAATAGCACTCGCGATAAGTCGAGTTTACGGAGATAGTCTGCTTGAAGAACCATCCGTATCTATAACCGATCCATTGATAGCACCAGAAGAACCTGTAGAAATAGACTTCACCCCAGTTTTCACAAAACAAGCACTCGGAATGATAATGATCCTAATAATTATGGGATTCGGATTCTTCTTTGTGAATTTCTCTAAATAACCTACCTCAAAACAATATCTTTTATAGCTCGCTCAGCCTGACGAATATCAGTAGTGTAAGTATCTGAATAACCCAATGCTTTCGCATTCTCAATATTCAACCACTCACGCTCAAGACGTCTTGCTGCATTGAAATCTGCTCCATCAATCTCAGTGAACAAAACCTGATTCGCAACCCTCTGCTCGAAATCCACCTGATCATCCAGAGGAAACAGCAACGGACTCAACACATCACAATCTTTCTGAGCCTCGCTTAAGTAAGCACAAACAAGAGATGCCACGTGCTTGCACGCATATGTCCAGCCATGCTTTACCTGCTGCTTGTGCATCTGAGCAACATACTTCCAATCCTTGCAATTACACGCACCTGAAAAATCAACCCACATAGCAAATGCCTCAGGAGGCAATACATCATTAAAAGCAGGAATACTTCTTACCCAAGGATCATACTGTGGACGATCACCAGACTTAGACAGCACCTCTCCTTCAGCACCATGAGCATAACGCTTACTTATACGAGTCATCTCTGCTTTAGGTATTTCAATACCATAAGACTCAAGCCCTCTAAGGAGTGCAGAGTAAAGATGAGTACGCAACCCTGTTGAATTGTTCGAGGTGAGAATCATCAGTCTCTGCCTGTCAAAACCAGTCCAAGTAATACCTAAATGATTCTGTCTTTTATCAAGCTTATCAAAGACAGTCCCATAGACCTGCTCAGGAGAATACTTATTTGTATGGAATACCTTTACCCTCTTATCATCCTTCAAAAGCTGGACTGACGTGAAACGCATCATGCCATCAACAGCCTTTTTAGCAGAATCATATAATTCAGAACGTAAACTGCCCCTCATACTCTGGTCTACACGAGCAGGATTATAACCTTGTCTCTTAAGTGCTGAATCGACAAGAGTCTCAAGAAAAATATTCACCTTTGCTTTCATACTCAACCGTGGAGTCTTAATCAACCTATAACTGAATGGTGCAGGAACACCAAAGATCTTATCGAGCAAGACAACTTCATAATCCGCAGCACCCCTGATAGTCCTTGTGACCTCAAGCTTATCCGAAACATCAACTATAACACCTTTGCCTCTTAAGAAATCAACAGCCTTCTGGTAATTGCTTATCTTTCCTGGTTCTGGAAGAGATTCAACAGCTTCATTCGCAGACACCCCTTTTTCAATTCTCGCCAAAGTCTGTTCAAGAAACTTTTTTCCAGATGACTTTTCAGTAAGTTCTGCTCTTGTACCAGAATCAGTACGATCATTCCCAAGCATCAAGCTAAGCTGTTCGACCTGTTTTTCCAGACCGCGTATACTTGCATTGAGTCTTTGGGACTCCTTTCCAGGATATTTTGCCAGCCAAGCTTTAGTTTTTTCAGCCCGTGCATTGTACTTTTGGATTGCGCCAATGACTATTTCCTGCCTTTGAGGCCTATCCAAAAGAGTACTCTTCACATTGTCAATATCTATTGTAACCATATTTCAACACCATAATTTTTACATCTGCTAAGTATATAAATATGTGTGGGGATAATTATCACCTCCCAAAAATGTCATGTTTTTGCGAAAGTTTATAAATAGTATTTGTGTGATGCACAATAATGAATGACAAAAAGAAAACAGTAGAGAACATAGTTGACGATGCAATAAAACCATTTCTCGGAGTAAGCATAGGAGACCTTAACAAAGACATATCTGCAAAGCTTTCAAAAAATCCTTTATTACCATTCAACATAGATACATCTCTCAAGTTCAAAGAAGCAAAAAAGCAGTTCAAACAGCAGTTCCTTCGCAAACTTTTGCGAGTCACCTATGGAAACATATCAGAAGTCGCTAAACGCGCCCGCGTGGACAGGCGAAGCATACACAGAATAGTCAAAGATGCAGGAATAAATGTTGCCAAAATACGTGAAGAAATGATCAAACCATACCAGATAAGACAAAAAGCAGTCGGCAACGTGATAGAAGACGTGCTAGAAAACTACAGAACAGTCATACATCCAGAACGCATGGCACAAGTATACAAACAAGTAAGCACTGTATCCAAAGACATATTAGATGAACTCCCAGACAAACCAATATCACTCAAAGAAGCTGAAGAACAATTTGAAAAAGAATATTTACGTAAGGCACTTATCGAGAGCAATGGAAGCATCACAAAAACTGCCAAAAAAATAGGGATAAGATATGAGACACTAATAAGGAAATTGAAAAGTCTGGAGTTGAGATGAAAAGAACTAAACACACACTGATAACAGCAGAGATAATAGGATTCTTTCTCATCATAGTCGGAGTTTTAGGCCTTATGACTGGTCGAAGAGTTTTTGTCATAATATCAGGAATTTTATTCTTCATGGTAGTCCTAAGTGCAGCACTATTCGCAATATTTGCCACGATAGCAGTGAAAGATCATAAAAAGAAAAAACCACATAAAAAGAAGTAATATGTAATAAGGGCGCTTAGCTCAGTCCGGTAGAGTGCCTACCGCAGCTGCACCACTCAGCTGGCACGTGAGTGCGGCATGCGCTAACGCTTAGCCACACAAAAAAATAATTCCAAAAAAAAAGGGCGCTTAGCTCAGTCCGGTAGAGTGTCCCGTACAAGCAACAAATGATTACGCTCATTTGATACGCAAACCCCAGTCCTGTTTCGCTTCGCTCAACAGAACGAAAGAAAACAAAAAAATATGGGCGCTTAGCTCAGTCCGGTAGAGTGTCCCGTTCGCAACGGGGAGGCCGCGGGTTCGAAAAGCCAACAAACAATAATGTTGACACGAAAGTCCCGCAGTGTCCATCAACAAAATATGACCAAAGAAAGTTCCTAGTAGTGAAAGCAAAACTCATGGAACTGTACAAATGGCTTGAAAGTGAACAAGGTCAATCAAAAACCCCACAGCAATCTGCGGAGTATGCGCTCAACAATCAAGATATGATATTCATAGGGGTATTAGTGTAGCTTGGCAGCGGCAAACTGGCTTTTGATTGGTTGTCGTTGAGCAATATCACTGGCGGTTCGGGGCCGCCCAACCGGGGTTCGAATCCTCGATGCCCCATCCTACTTCTTTTTATTGAAATCAGAATACTTCTTTAGAAAGCCCAAAATCATGTCAGCCTTTTCACAGCCATACTTTTCCTGACACACATCCCAAAGTGTCTTGTTATCAAAATCAGGATTCTTTGTGTACATGAACTCATGAGTGAAGAAAATACATTTTGCAACAAGATCAGAGTCGCTCTTGACCATGCCTGGACCAGTGAACTTATCAATATTCTCCATCAACGGACGGAAAGTCTTCCCGTTCAACTTTATAGTTATCTGGTCAGTAATCTTAAAACCTCATCAATTAATTCTGATAATCGGGTTTTCTCTTTATTAAATTTCCCTTAAATGCAAGTGAAAAGAAAGCATGCTGGTGACCACAGGTCACCTATTCGACCCGGATAAACCTTTTTTCCTGAAAGAAGAATACTCCTGCAAGAAAGTCATGATAAGCTCTGAAGAATCCTGACCAGAACAATCCTGCAAAACCTCAAAACCTGATTTGGTGTTTTGATTATGCACCTTACTAAATATAGAAAAATATGTATAAAAAATACACCTACCGACGAGCTCGCTATCAGAAGTTGCAAGACCCGTACCTGAAAACTCGTTGAGCTTATCTATCAAAGGCCTAAACTTTTCTTCGTTTAGTTTTATTGTTATCTGTTTCGTAACCAGGAACACCTCTAAACTGAAACAAACATATAAAAAAATTATTTAAGTCTTTTGAAAGTGCGTATGTAATAAGTCAGCTAAACGGTAAATATATGCCGCGCTCCGTCTGAATAATTCACAGAG
>CAZXTQ010000037.1:11317-13391 GCA_964643595.1 uncultured Methanosarcinales archaeon | reverse complement strand
GATGGTGCGTCAGGGAATTTCTTATCAGGTCTTGGCATCTGTTAAACACCTCTTATTATTTAATCAATAGTTATGGTATATTTAAAGTTTTCTCACGCTTGGTGACTAATCTACCGCAGCTAACACAAACTTTCCAACCGTAACCTTTATATACTCTATTAACTGCATTATAACCATTCCCAAAGAGGTACTCAAGATGAAAAAAAGAGCTTTAGCTATCATTCTATTGATGACATTCCTATGCAGCGCTTTCGCTTTAGCACAGGTTGTTACACCATCGACGTTCTTCGTGACTGTAGAATACGTATCTGATAAGATACCTAATCCTGATAAGGATTCTGCAGATGTCTATATTGTAGTCAAGAACAGTGGGAAAGAGACTGATACGTTCAAGCTTGTGTACTTAGAGGATCCTAAATGGTCTTATCAGGCATTACCATCACCTTTAGACAAAGAAGTTACTTTAGCGCCTGGTGAAGAAGGTAAGATTCATCTTCTTGTAAAAGGTAATGTAAATCCAGGTCTCTATGGGGTCAAGGTAAGTATGCGTTCTGAAAATACAGGGAATGTTATTTCAAATGTGATGCGTATCCGTGTAGGTGATTCTTCTCCTGAGCTTTCTCCTAATCCTGACTTCAGTGTTGATGTCTCTGTGCCTGCACAGATGGATCCTAGGGGAACTTATAATGTCATAGTCAATATACATAACAAGAACAAAAGGCTTCTTGAGGATGTCGAAATAAAGCTGGACAGTAAGATACTTTCAGAGGATACTACTGTAACTGTAAATCCTGATGAGTCTAAGAGTGTGTCTTTTGCAGTGCTTCTTATGGATAACATCCAGCCTCAAGCAGACCAGTTGCAAGTCACTGTAAATTATGATGATACTGAGTTCTATTCACAAACGCATAATTTTGAGGTTGTTGAATTTGTCGAGCCATTCATTAAAGCGATTGATGTAAAGAAAAGTTTCCTTAAGCAGGAAAGATTCATAAATATCAAGAATGTTGGTAATACTCTCAAAGAAGATACGGTTATGCTCGAAACTTCCCTGAAAGAAAGGTTCTTCTCATCTTCAAAACCTAAGTTCAATGCAGTCGAGCAGGACGGCAAGTATTATTTTGCGTGGGATATGTCTCTTGAGCCTGAACAGTCTGCAGATATATATCTGAAGACAAGTTATAGGTGGCTTCTCCTCATTGCAATTATAATAATAGGTTTCATTGCTTACAAGGCAGCAACTTCAAACCCGGTCATTGTCAAGAAGAAGATAATGTCTATGAAGAGGCATGGGGGTGCGGTTTCTGACTTCAGCGTTGTTATTCTTCTTAAGAATCGAAGCAAGGAACCTGTTTCCAAGATCCGTGTTGTTGAAAGGGTGACTAAGATGGTCCACCTTAAGAATGATTCTTTTGTAGGTTCTGTGCATCCTGTAAAAATGCATACGCATGACAGAGAAGGTGCTTTGCTTGAATACAGGTTCGGCGAACTAGCTCCTGGTGATGAAAGGCTTATCAAGTATAAGGTTCATAGCAATCTTCATATTTTCGGCACGATAACAATAAAGCCTACCGTCGTAGAGTTCGTGAAGCGCAATGGTGCTATGAAAAAATCAAGGTCTAATACGATATCTCTGAACACAGAAGAAGTGACCGAAGCTCCAAAGCCTAAGCACCACTCAAACCCAGACCATAAACATCGTAAATAACTTTATTTTTTATTTCCTGTATTTGTTTAGATGTTATTGGCAGTGCTACAATTATTGAGCTGAACAAATACAAAAAAATTATCTCTGTCCATAATAGAAGAATTTCTCGACTGACACGTCTTCAGGTTTAAAATTACCTGTACGTGCATGGTTATTACCTGCAACTGGTTTCTGCTCGGTAGGTGCTGGCGAACTTTCCTGTTTGAACTGTGTCTGTCCTGACTCTGCTGCTTTATGCTTCAGAGGAGGAGTCACTGGACTGTTCTGAAGCATTTCCACTGTCTGCTTCAGAGAAGTTATCTCTGCTATTAGTCCGTTAATCTTGTTGTTCATCTCTTCGAACTGTTTGTGATGATGATTTATCGT
>CAZXTQ010000037.1:0-11307 GCA_964643595.1 uncultured Methanosarcinales archaeon | reverse complement strand
ACTCAGAGCTGATTGCTGTCTGTCAAGCACTCCTTGTAATGCACTCACTCTCTCGTCGGAACCCATTCCTTGAGCTGGTGCTTCGATATTTTGCGGTACTTGTTCCAGTTCTGCTGACTCAGTTGTTTCTTGTTGAGGTATTGGTTCTGATGGTGAAGGTGCTTCGGGCATCGGAGAAGATGGCACTTGTCCTGATTCTACCTGTGATTGTGCCATGCTTATTGCCTGATCCATTGAATTTGCCTGTCCGTGCTTCATCAGTTCCCTGGCAAGATTATTTATCTGTTGTATCTTAGAAACATCATCCATCTTTTTACACCTCATTAATGCTTTCTGCGGGGGTGCTTTCCTGCATTGAACTCATCTATCATTTCCAGGTCACGTAATATATTAATCTTTTCCTTTTTGAAAAAGTCGAATATTATTTGTACTTTGTTGATGTCTATCTGTTCTGCTTCGGCTTCTGCGAGTAGCAGTGAATGCAGATTCTTCACACTCAATCCCAACTTCTTCCTGAGCTCTCCATGTTCTTTTTTATCGACGAGAATCCAGTCACCCAGGCTATCTAGCACCTTTTTAAGTGATATCCTGAAGGTCTTCATGTTTTCCAGATGTATATTTATAAGCTTTTTAAGCTGAGCATCATGTTTTGACTTTTTTACATCTTCAAGTAACCGGATTATATGCTCTACATCTTCAAGTTCTTTGCGAACAAGGTCATCTTCCTGTTTTAGCATGTTATGATCGAATTTTTGGTCCTGTTTCCTGAGTATTTCTTTGAATACTTTCTCAGAACTTCCAAGTGCATCAGATATTTGGGGATGATGCTTCTTTATCTTAGCTAAGCTTGTGTGCCATCCATCTCCGCTGAAGTGTGCGGTCTTGTGCTCTTCTAATTCCTCTATTACATACCTGACTGCGTGATCACGAAGTTCGTGTGCGTTGGTAAAGCCAAATAGTTTTTTTATGACATCAAGATACTGGTTCTGGTTTATCACACTCGAATATAGCTGTGGATCATGATGGTTTGCAAATGAATGGTACATGTAGAACTCTGCTGCAATCAGTAGTGCTCTCTGTTTTCTTACAGTGTTATGCTCGAGTCCTCTTGTGACAACGACAATGCTTCCGACATCTCCTCGTGCAGCTTCTTGACGCGATTTAGGAATAAATTCCCACATCTTTGTCGCTCCGAATGATGCATGCTTCATGATAAACTGTGATGCACTGACTTTCTGTGGTGCCAACTTGACTTTCGGTTTGAGCTTATTGTATATCTTCAACAGATAAGAATTCACTTCCAGAGCTAGAAGTCTTGCATAATCTTTTTTCTCCTCTTTTTTCATCGTACCATATATCTTCTTTATCATGTTTTATTCTTATTTATCATTTTTTATGCAGTGAGGATATTATTTCAGTGTTGATGTAAACTCATCACCACCCAGATGGAATAATCGTTTTCTGTCGTCGCGTTTGTCTTGATTGAGCACTTTACCTACAAAGATAACATGGTCACCAGTCTCTATCTCTTCGACCAGTTCACATTCGAGCACTGCACTTGCCTCAGCAATCTTGCAGCAGTCTATGCTTTCGCATTCCTGCTTTGTGAGCGAGGTTTTTTCGAATTTATCTGTTGTCTCTCCGCTTGCACGACCGCAGAAAAGCGCATCTTCCTTGAGTTCATGCGAAATGAAATTAACTGCGAATACTTTACTTTCATGTATCAATTTATACGAAAATCGGGTCTTGCCGACGCATACACCATACATTTCTGGATTGAAGCTGAGAGGCATGTGCCAGGCTATTGTTATTATATTGTCTTTATGGACGTCTCTGCCTAGCACGTTTGCATTTCCTCTTGCAGTGACAAGGATTACCTGTCTCGGCTGTACTGATTCACGCATGACCTAATCATCTCCTCTTTGTAAGGTCGATGTATCCGCCTTTACCTTTCTTCCGATTCCTTGACTTACCCCCTCCAATATCAAAATCACCCATCTTGATAACTCCTACTATGAAGAATATCAGGAATGCTACATACTGTGCATAGTAGAGGTTCAATGCGAATGGCAGCCTGATCAAGTCGATGATTATCATTGGTGTTGCTGCCAGAAGTCCTGCTTTGATTCCTGCGCTGAAAGATATTTCAAATTTAGCTATCCTTCCGACAATCCAGGCAAGTATTGTAGCCAAAATAACGACGAGCAACAACTTTATTGCATATGCGATATAGAACAGGAACAATAGTGATGGCGTCATCAATAATAATAATGCCACAACAATCCATTGGTTGGAGCCGAGATCTTTATACGGACCTAATGCTTCACGCTGGACCTTTCCAAAGATCCCTTTGCGGTACATGTAATCGTCTGTTATCAGGAATTTACCCTCTTTCAATGTGCCTTCTGCTTTTCGTGTATCTATTGTTATGTATGGATTGTTTGCAGGAAAGACTACCGGGCTGTTCATTGATGTGTTGAACTTAACTTCTAGTGTATCAAAGTGCGATATCTGATTTGTCGCAAAGCTTGCTATTGCAGGCAGCATCAGCACTATTGCAAGTACGAATGCAAGGAATACAAATGAGAAGAAATATTTGAACGCACTTCCGGTGCCTCTTTCATGGAGTTCATCATACCTCCAAGGATTGAGCGATAGCCATATCGTCTTGAAGAACGGTAATGATTTCTTAACCTCTTCTTTCATGATTCCACCTCGATTTTAAGTAGGATATTACTGTTTTATGCTGTTTGTTATTCTACACGCATTTAAAAGTTTTCCCTTGTTATTCTACCCATTTCAAGCACCTCAAAACCCTTAACTACTTCCTAATAAAGAAAAGTTTATATAATATTAAAAAGTGATAAAAAGTGGTGGTTGAGAGATTATGAACAAAGTATATGTTTCTTTAAATGGAGTGAAGAACCTGAAAGCGCTGGATTCAGCCCTCGAAAAGGCATTAGAGGAAAAGATTGATGGTTTTCATTTTGATGTGATAGATGGCGGGCTCACTACCCAAAGACCTACTTGGTCTTATTTCTGTCCTTCATATATTGAGAAAGTGATAGCTTACGCTGCAGAATATAAAGAAGATATAACGTTCCCTGTTGATGTTCACCTATTTGTTGAAGAGGTTCCTAGGATTGCACACCCTTTTCTTGAAACACGAGTATCAAGCTTGACAATTCCGTATAATGCATTCGATAATAATAAAGAGCTTATTGCTTATGTAAAAAGCATAAGAAAACCAAATGACCTGAGTAGGAAAGTTCGACAGGTAGGAGTATCATTCAATTCAGGCAATACAATATCTCAGAGAAATATCAACCTTTTTTCTAATATTGATTATGCTGTAGTGATTGGTTCAGGTCCTGGCTTTGATGTTGCACCTATGATGCCCGAAACTGATGAAACCGTATGGAAGATAAGTGATATGAAACGTTATGTTACAAACAGCTTTGATATTTTTGTGGATGGCGGTGTAACTCCTGAGAATGTAGATAAATTACGTCGTGTAGGTGCTAATGGTTTCATTGTAGGCAATGCTTTCTTCATGTCTGATGACCCTTCAAAGTTCATAAGAGCTATCAAAAAGAATTAAACAAAAAGTATTTGTTTAACTGTTATTGGCAGTGCTACCACAGCGACGTGCGTTCTTTCTAACAAGAAATTCCAAAAGGGTTGCACTTAGGTACATTATACAATGTTCGCGCAGCGACCAAACACTATTTCTTCGGATAGCAACCAAATTTGATGTAGCCGCGTGGCAGTACTACCCTTATTGAACTAAACAAATACAAAAACAAATATCTGTTCTGTTCAATCTCTTCTGCAGCAGATGAATATCAAATCTTTCTCTTCCATTATGATCCGCTTAACTCTGAAGCTTATCATGATGTATTTCTGTATGTCTTCTATCTGTGCAGCCTTACGCAATACTGAAAAGATAAATCTATCTTTCCCAACGCGTTTCATCTCAATTATACCCTTCTTTACATCTGAAAAATTGTGTATTGCAGTGATTGATATGACTACATCAAATGATTTGTCTGGAAACGGAAGTTCTTCTGCATTGCCTACCAGAAACCTTTTGTTAAGTTGGCCCGCATATTTCTTTTGTGCTACTTCGATAAGTTTTTCGCTTGGGTCTATTCCTGTGCAGTCGCAGACCCACACACTGGTTGATATGCCTGTTCCGCATCCTACGTCTAGAAGTTTTTCTTTTTTCTTAGGTATGTCAGAACCCATTGCTGCAATGATTTCAGTCATCTTCTGCAGCTGTTCTGTCATGTGAAGTTCATCGTAACCTTCTGCTATGCCGTTGTAATACGTTCCTCCTGTCGTGTATTCTGTCATATTTTCACCAGCAAGATATTGAAAATCACTTCTTCCAGGGACTATGGCCCCATTGGAGAACAAGATCAAATAAACCTTCAGGAAGATTTGGTGTGTCGCATGCTCCAAAGCAGGAACCTGCCCACACAAAGATTTCTGCATCTGTCTTAGAACTCAGGAAATCAACGACTTCCTGTGCTTTGGGTTTGAGACCATCAGGCAACTGCACGCATACATTAGCAGCTTTGCTTTCCTTTACAAGCATTACAGCTCTCTCAAGTTCTAGATCATATTCCATGAGAAAAAAGAATCAGCAGGCGTTTAAATATTTATTGCTGTGGATCGTATTTACTGCCGCCTCGGGCGATTATACGATTCTTATTCAGTCTTGAATCTATTAACCATAATCTGTCGAGCTTGTTCTCAAAAATTTCAATAACTGTTTGTAATCGTTCGTTTATAGGTCTGGAATCAGATATAACTTTTGAAGCGCCTTTTCTCTTGATATTTCCTAACATCTCAGGTACATTTGAAAGATATATGACAAGGTTCTTTATTCCATATGTGTCGACCATGTTGTCAGCGAATCCTGAAAAACTATTGAAAAGGTCTTTCCTGGATGCTTTGACCTGACCCGCCTCAGCTTGTTCGACCAATCTTCTGAAATTAGGACCTACCATCCATGACTGCATGACTTTTCTTTGTCCTATCAGCATATTTGCGTAACTTATGCTCCTGTGTACTGATTTTTTTCTGAATGTCATATCAAGAAGTACTTCTGAAACAGCGTCTGTTATCTCATCATAACCTAGATTTCTTGCAGTCTGTCTGCAGGACTCTGCAAACCGGACCATATCTGGTTCGTAGTCTGAAATGATTTCCCATAGCTTGTCAGACCCTTTTACTGTGCCGAGATATTTTTTCTCTTCGTCTGTCATGCAAAGAAGATTTCCATAATAATCTTCAAGCCTTTTAGCTCCGCGTAATGCATCCATCCTAAGTCCATGATAGAGTATGGGTTTTGTGGATATGTCGAACAAAAATGATCTTTCAGGCTGGAGTGCAGCAATATAATTCCAGGCCATGTCAACTCCGCCAACAACACCCATAAAATGTACCGATGCGCATCGACGTTCATCACCTATCTCTCCTACAACATCAGATAATCTTTCTTGACTTAGAGCATCAACAACATCTGAGAATTTATCTTCGTTAGAACTGAAATAAAAGGGACATAGATATGGTTTGGTTTCCTTGTCAGAGTACTGCCTATCAAATTCTCCATAAGTCATTTCGTTGATAGTTTTCGCATCACTCATTCTCTCACCACCACTTTAAAAAAAAGGACCTCTTTTAGTTCCTTGCTCTGTATTGTTCACCAACAATTGAAGAGGTCATCCATCTCATCATCGGAAACGTTCTTCTTGTTGATGACACTCTGGAAAGTCGTCCTTGACTTCTTTACAGAGTCTTTGATTTCGAACAACAGTTCGTCGTCCTCCATGTTCTCTCACCCTTGTATGTTTTTGACACACCTGCTTATGCATAGCGCATCTAATATGACCTACTCCCAACCTCAAGGTCGGGGTATGGATTCTCTGTGTATCATTTGCTAATCATGTTTCGCAGTGTCTTCCTTGCTTCAGAACCTATAGTGCATCCAAGCTTCTCGACTTCTGCGTATTTTATTTCAGCTCTTCCAAAATCGTATGTCAAGAGGAAAGTCCCTCCTGTTTGGATATGAGGTATGCTGGTAAGCTGTTTGAACACCTGCTGGGAATAGTTCTTGACTGTCTCGCCTATCGCGTTGTTTGCGATATCTGTCATCATGATAGGTTTTTCTTCTGAACCTGCCATAAAGAATGATTCGTATGCAGGATGTGTAGGTCTCAGAAGATATACTTTTCCGCCCTTTACTATCTGTGAACCTCTCACGTTCTCTGCAACCACTCTTGTGATCAAGTTCCTTGCAGTTGCGAAAAGGTATTTTTTGAATTCTTCTTCTCTTTTTTCAGGAATCAAGGTCTCAAGCCACTTAGACTTATCAGGTAATGGAAAAGTGATTGTTCCAGGATTTTGAGGATTTAGCATATCTGGTCTGCCAAAGTATTCAACTTGTGATTCTATATCAATAAGACGATTATCAAATCCCGCGATATAATTTATTGATACTCTGAGCCCATCCATATGTTCTGGTGTTATGGATCTTATCTGCATGACTTCTCGTGATACATTTGATGAAAAATGATTGATGACATCTTCAAGCATTGTAACACCTTCTTCTGTTATGTGAATCATAGCAGGATTATTTGGGTTTTTGATAAAGCAGTTATCATAATCAGGATGGTTTATTGCTTTCATGTGAGGTCTTATTACTCGACTGATGACCTTATCGACGATGTGTGCTGCATCTGATCTGAGTGATTCTTTTGTCAGTCTCTTGTCAGGGTTTGCTCTTGAATCAATCTTGATCTCTGGGAATCCTGTGTAACCATAGGCTAAGAATGTCTTCATCATATCATGCACTACCGGTTCCTGGACACCTTCAACATCGAGTTCTCCGTCAATCCTCAGTTTCATATAGAATGGTACTGAGTCTTGCTCGCCGAGTTCTATCATCGCTTCTGTTATCCTGTCTGTTATCTTGTCGTATATCCTTTCAAGATCTTCTTCGCCTTTGTCTGTCAGACGGTATTCTTTGACTTTTACAGGTTTTTTCTTGAACTCTTCTGAGTTGGCTGAGACAGATTCTTCAAGAATAGCATTTTTGTCTTCAGGTTCTGATTGTAATGGTTCGAAGTATTTTGTGAAGTGTACGTGGTCTCGCATGTTTTTTGCCATGACTGCTATCGCAAGTGTCCTTGCACTCTCTTCGTATATGTCTCCTTGTGCTAAGCATTTTTTGTCGTGTTCTTCTGGAGTATCAGATGATGAATAACGAAAACGGTCTGGTATGGATGGAAGTCTTTCCGCAAGTAACATCTCTTGTTCAGGGTCCAGCATAACGTATTGGGCGATAGCACTCTCAAGTTCAATGTCATCTATCTGTGTCTTGACTGCTACCAATCCGCCTTTCATTATGTCTGGCATTTCAAGTATCTGTTCCAGAAGGTTGTCTATCATTGTATCTGTCTGGTCTTTGAACACCCCGCGTCCATATGAAGTCATCTGGAGGGGTTGTCCGGAATCATCTGTGTAGAATAATTTGGTTAGTTCGGGATGTCCTGTCATCATCAGGTTCATTCCTATGTATTTGTTCTCGACTGCAGTCCTTACAGCTCCTTCGATTTCAGCTTCTTCGATAATTTTCTCTGTTTCATCTTCATCAGCAATTACAGAAGCAATTTCAGGTATGTTGATTGAGAATATGTGTTGTGATCTGTCATCGATATAGAGCATCTCAGAATTATCGAACCTTAATTTTCCTTTTTTATCTATTGTATACGAAATCTCTACTCTGGTACCGTGTTCAAAATCAGGCACAGAATTCTGTATTCCTGCAATGAGTGCGTCGACATATGTTTCTATCTCAGGTTTTAATGCTTCTTTGATTTCAGGTCGCATGCCTATGATCTCTTCAAAACCGAGATGATTTATCTCACCTGGATTTTTGGTGTAGGGTATTAAGACACTTGTGAAGTATTTCCTGAATTCTTCTCGGTCTTGCATCAGTGTAGGCTTGATTATCTGTTCGACAACAATATCTGAGAGTAATGCTCTTGCTGAATTGTAGGCATTGGCTGCTACCCGTTCATCAGGTATTAAAAATACTTTTCTTGCAGCTTCTTTCTGTTCATCAGGTAAAGGAGATATAGTATTTTCTATTGCTTCTCTGTCTGTCGCAGTGAGTCCTGTGTAATCTGGAAGATCAATAACTATCTTATGAGAACCCTGTAATGCTTGTGGCATGTGGACCTCGGTCATGCGTGAAGATGCTGCATTCTTGATGTTTTCTCCAGTTATAGAATTGTATATTGAATATTCGCCTGAGCTTTCACAGAAATCAAAAATCTCTTTTAGATATTCTTTCTGGAATTGTTCACAAGATCTTACTAGAAGTTCAAGACTCTCTTTAGAGGCTCTTTTTCGTATTCTCGTAGTTTTCATGTTTTCCAATTCCAACACCAATACCATCAATTTTAACTACTAAACAGTAAGGAAACAGATTAAGAGATAGTATTTAAAGCTTTCGTTTTATTGTATCAAGAAACATATCAGAAATCTATTTATAAATAAACGCTGAGACTTAAGAAAAAGAAGGATTAAAGGCGTATAGCCTTAACAAAAATTAATCGAATGATTCGAATAATCAGTCACCGTTTCTCTTGAAACCGACAATTATCCTGATTACAACTCCTACAACAAAACAAACCACTGCAGATATTGCCAGCATATCTGTAAGACCAGTCAGTCCTGTGAAAAAGAACACAACTGCCAAGACAAGCACTACAAATGCTGCTCCAATCAGGAAATTCGCTAAGAAGCTGCTTTTCCTGTAAGGTATGATATCCTTTCGAACCTTCTTGCCAGCAGCATTTCCTGATTTAGATGATTTCGCTTTCTTGCTTGTTTTCCTGTCACCTGCTGACACGACAACTGACTCGTATTTTGCCAGTTTCTTTTGTGCCTTTCGTGCCTTCTTAAGCTCGGTTAAAAGATCTTTCATCTGTTTGTTCTTCTCAGAAATCATATCATTCTGTTGATCTAGCTGTTCATTCAACTTGCCTACTGCATTCATGAGCTTCTCAAACTTTTTATTCTTGACATAATCTTTCTTTGTAGATACCATGTGCTTCTTGAGTGTCCTGCTCACTTCATCAAGGTCAGCATCTTCAAGCATTGTGTCCTTAACACTCTTGATATCTTTATGAAGCCTTTCGAACTCGTCTCTCACAACATCAAGTTCATCATGAAGGTCCTGTTCAGATACAAGTGGCTTGAGCTCTTTCTTTATGCCCTTTGCAAAAGTATTCAGATCCTGTGAATTAGATTTGATGTTCTTTGTTGTAACATCTCCGTCTTTTTTTATCCTGTTGACCAGCTCGTCGAACTTCTGCTTGATTGCCTTGTTCGTATCTCCTATCTTATCGCGGAGCTCATCGAACAAATTCTTGGTATCAGATTCCATTGCAGCGTCTTTCCTGAGTGCAGAAAGATCTGCAGTCATGACAGCAAGTCCTTTCTTGAGCTTAGCAACTTCATCTGCAAGAGCGCGTTTAGTTGCAGATTCCTTACTCAACTTAGATATATCCTTGGAGTTTGCTTCAACATCATCCTTAACCATGTCGAATTCTTTGTTGATATCTCCGACAAGCTTCTCTGTTGACTTTCGTGTAACCAACGTCTTGAGCTTTTTTCTTACTGAAGAATTCTCTTCAGAGACCTTAGTCGCAAGTTCAACTATCCTCTTCGAGAGTTTCTCTTCCCTCTTGCTGATTTCACGTGAAATCTTGTCTTCGACCTTATCGGTCTGTTTAGAAAGATAATCATGGCTCTTCTCATTTGCCTTAGACATATCCTTCAAGGCAGACTCAATGCCTTTGGAGAATTCATCGATTGCAATAGTAGTATTTTTCATGGCATCGTCGATCTTCTTGTCTAACTTTGCCAGGTTCTTCTCAACTTCGTTCTCGAGCGCAAATGCATCTTCACCCTCTTTGATCTGTGAAATCATATGTTTTATCTTGTCGAACTCGGAGTTTATATCTCCAACTAGCTCTTCTGCCTGTGTAGCACTGAGCTTGGTCTTCATATCTGCCTTGAGCTTGTCTATTCCTTCTTCGAACTTATCGAGTTTCTTGTCCTGTTTATCAGTTCTCTTTTCAAGTTCTGCTCTTGTAATAGTGTCTTTGATATTTCGTAGCTCGTCCATACCTTTCTTAATAGCGTCGAATTCGCTGTTGATATCCTTGACAAGTGCTTTGGTCTGTTCGTCAGTAGTTACGCTTTCATTTAGGTCTTTGACATCTTCTTTGAGTTTTGCAAGCTCGTTGTCTGTTGCTACGCTGTGCTTATCGAACTCTGCAGAGGATACGCTTTTCCTATCGACATCATCTACTTTCTTCTCTATGTCCCAGAGTTTCTTGAGTGTTTCATTGAGCTCTCCTATCTTGATCTTGATTATGTTGAACTTGTCTAATGTGACAAAGTCTGCTCTGCTATCCTTGAAATCCTGACCGATTTCTGCAATCTTGATACCATGCTGGTGCTGCCCTTCCTTGAGTGCAGTCATGTCATTCTTTATGTTGGTGAAGGACTTGCCCAGTGCTTCATCTAAGTCCCTTAAGTTCTTTGATTTAGAAAAATCGCTGTCTGTAGATTTTTTAGCCATCGTGATTACACCTTTATTAAACTAGAACGCGCCATTAGCCGCTCCAGACCCCCTAAATTACTACTCTAGAAATATAACAGAATATTTAAACTTTACGGTAGTTACTATATATAAATAGAATGTTACTATTTATAAACCATTTAAAAACAAGGATTTTAGTCGCCTGATTTCTTCACAGGTTTACGCCAGAATTTCTTGCAATCCATACAATAATATATTATACGATGCTCATGTACACGCACACGCAAGTTCTTACCTGGAAGCATGAATCTATAGCAATGTGGGCAGAACAGACGCCTCTGAGAACTGTTCAACCGGATCTTGAACTTCATAGCTACTTTACGCGCAAGAGTGACATATCTGTTGGCCAATCCAGGGTTATCTCTAGCCACCTTGCATGCCCTGTTCAACAGAGAATCTATATGTTCCTTGGCTATCCTGATTGTATCATCAGATTTCTTCTGGTATTTGCGGAAACGTCTTTGTTTTTTTACCATTTTTTACCATATTATACTATACAATATCATACAATATTAAATCCATCATTATAGAATATTAAATCCGCCATTATACAATATTAAACCCCTCATCATACAATATTAAATCCACCACATTAAATCTTATTTTGTATTTTATTTATA
>CAZXTQ010000036.1:0-13493 GCA_964643595.1 uncultured Methanosarcinales archaeon | reverse complement strand
GTTATATCTATAGAAGTGGTTTGAAAGAATTCATCCCCATTAAGATTGACTGCGCGCGCACCTAGTTTTGCCCAGTACTTTTTTCCGCCCTTCCTGTAGAGCTGAACATCGTATCCTTCAACCACACCTTCACGTTTGACTGTCTCAAGAAGTTTCTGTCGTCCATCCTTATCGACGAACGTATCTGCGAGACGTATCTTAGAGAATTCTTCAGGAGAGTAACCTGTTATTTTGCACATAGCAGGATTCGCGACAATGATTTTTCCTTCCTTGTTAGACACACCTATGCCTATGACTGAATTGTCAAAAAGACTTCGATACTTTTGTTCGCTGATCTTAAGTGCTGATTCTGCTTCTAGCTGTGCAGTAATATCTCTTGCTATCGCGTACGTGACGCCTTCTTCTTTCACAGGGTGTGATTCCCAGTCCAGCACTTTGTAAGAACCATCTTTACATCTGTACTTGTTCTCAAATTTAAAGACTGTCTCGCCAAAAAGAAGTTTCTCTTCGACCAATTTGATTGTGGTCTTCTTGTCATCAGGATGGATGAATTCAATGAAAGGTTTTCCCAATATTTCTTCTTCGCAATAACCAAGAATGCGCTTGAATGCAGGGTTTACCTTGATGAACTGTGTTTTCTTAAGGTCTGCAACACAGATGAGTGATTCTGAAAAGTTAAATAGCCTTTCAAGATCTTGCTTTACTTTTTTCTTTTCAGTCAGGTCTTCAGAATAACCTATAACTTCCACGACATTACCTTCAGTATCGCGCTCAAACGGCCGAATTATCGTCCTGAACCATATACCATAAATCTGGATATCGAATTCCTGCGTCTTGCCTTCGAACGCATTCTCGTAATAAGGCAATATATTTTCATAATCTTCAGGAGATAAAAATATATCTTTAAGTTTCTTGCCTTTTATCTTTCTTGTAGTAAATCCAAACTTCTCTGCAATAAGTCCTTCACTTATGACTGCTATTAGATCCCCATTGGCATCTTTACGAAACCGAAATATATGTGAAGACAATACATTAAGTGTTTTTTCAAAATCAGATTGTACCCTTGCATTTTCTTTGATAATCTCCTCATGTTTACTAAGCGCAGCCTCTATCATCACGCACAGTATCTTTTCGCTGAAAGGTTTGACTATATAGCCAAAAGGCTTTGCTTCTTTTGCTCTTTCGATATTCTCATCATCTGCATGTGCTGTAAGAAACACTACAGGCACACCATATTCACTCCATATGACTCGGGCAGATTCTATTCCATCAATCTTTCCTGTCAGAACCAAGTTCATGAGAACAAGTGTTGGCTTGTCTTCTTTGACGTGTTGGACTGCGTATTCTCCTGTAGTAAGTATTCCTGCAGAATGATACCCTGCTGACTTGATTAGATCTTCTATTTCTCTTGCTGCAAGGCAATCGTCTTCTACGATAAGGATTTTTGGTTTCATCCGCATACCTCATTTTTTGGAAAGACTGCCCTGACAATGATTGAACTGATTACATTGAGTATACTAATTATACTGATTACACTAATTATAGTGTTCATAACGCATAAACTAATACATTTGTGAAAATCAACTGAAAAAACGCGTTTTAGCTTTACCATTTATTTACCTATACCATCCCTAACATATAGCTTAGAAGTATTGAGAATAAATAAGCCTTTTGGTGACTATTGTGACTATTTGTATAACAACAACATATCTTGTATTTGTTTAGCTGTTATTGGCAGTACTGCCCCCGCGCATTGCGTGTCCTCCAAAGATAACAAAGAATTTGTCAATAATCTATACGCAAGTCCTATCCCCGACCTAAAGGTCGAGGTATTACGGACTTGCAAATTGATTGACAAATTCTGTGGGATTAACGCTGACGGGCTAAACTTCAACTCGTTGAAGGTTTACAGCACAAAGTGCTGAAAAAGCCCGGGTATTATACCCCGTCTGCGTTAATAAATTCCAAGAGGGTTGCACTTTTTGTTCGTATTGCGATGTTCGCGCAGCGAAAACGTGTCGATTAGGCAAATAGCAACCGACAGAAGTTTAGCCGCGTGGCAGTGCGGTTAAAATTGAGCTAAACAAATACCATATATTTAATTAGAATATAAACCAAAACATAAACTAAAATATAAACTAAAATATAAACCAAAATATAAACACAAACTCAGCCCAATAGACAACCAAGACCTTTTTCAGTCAATTCTACATAATTGGTTCGTCCATTTTTTAATATATTTATAAAACCTAAATCTCTAAGATCATATAATCTTTTTCTTGCAGTGGTTCTTGTTATTCCCAGCGCTTTATGTACTTGTTTGGAGTTTGTCCCTTTATTATCACGAACAAACTTCAATAATTCATATAAATCAAACCGCGTCATGAATATTTTGCTATGTTCAGGAACAGGTAATTTAGAGAATTCAGATTCAAGCTGAGCCAGATTTTCTTTTGATAGTGTGAGTTTATTTACGCATATCAATAATATATTTTTGGATGAAATGACCATATCGCTGATTGAATATAAGGTATTTAGCACAGAAGAAAAGCCATACCTATTTACCATATAATCAAGTCGGTCTACTGCAATAATTGATTTTCTCTGTAATATGTGTGATTGGACTTTTTTCTGTAATTCTTCAAGGGAATCTATATTTACAAAACCTTCAGTTTCTACTGTAGATAACCACAATACTTCACAATCACCCTTGAATCGCCGAGATTTTTCTGCAGGGTCTGATCTTGTTATCCACAATCCTTTCAGACCTTTATTCAACCCATTTGAAAAGATATATTCAGCAGTAGAACAGGATTCTTCAAAAACCAGGAAACTCTTTCCAGCAAAGTCCTGCAAGTCTTCAGTAGATTCTTTTTGTTGTAATTTAGGCAAAATTTCACCTCTAGTGACCACTTGTAACCACTTTTAATTTATAAATTAAACTGGAAGAATTGGTTAAAAATAGGTAATTAAATTTAGATCTCAATCCGATTTAAGATATATAATAACAACCACAATTGAAAGTACTAACAACAATCCTGGTAATATGAGCATCTGCGCGTTAGGACTCAAGTTAGATCCATAAGGTAACTCTGATATTATGTTTCCTGTAGCTCCAGCCATTCCTGCAAGACCATCAGAAGAAAATGCAAAAACAACTGCTATTACAATGTATATGAATATCAAACCCGCAAACAATATTTTCTTTAGCTCTGGCATGTTAAAAATCGACCTCTTTTTAAAATCAATAGTAAAACAATTTAAAAAAACTATTAAAAAATTGGTTTATATCAATCAAGCATATCTAACACAAAACTAAATTAAGGTTTCCACCTTAGCATAGTTCTCGGGAAAGGTATTGCGTCCTTGACATTGTCAAGTTTGCATATCCATGCAATTACTCTTTCTGCACCTACACCATAACCACTATGCGGAACTCCACCATATTTTCGAAGGTCAAAATACCATTCATAATTAGACACATCCTCACCATCTGCCGAAAGCCGTGCTTTCATGTCTTCAACATCCATGCTTCTCTGGCTTCCACCGACTATCTCTCCATAACCTTCTGGTGCGAGCATATCGAAACATAAGGCTTCATCAGAAAAATCTGGATCGCGTGGTTTGTAGAATGCCATCACTTCTACTGGATAATGGGTTACAACAACAGGCACATCAAATTCTTCCATGACCTTTTCTTCTTCCACAGTACGCAAATCTTTGCCAAATGGAACATCCATGTCTTTCTTCTCTTTAAGGATACGCAAGACGTCGCGGTATTTTATGGTAGGCCATTCTGCAGCAGCCACTTTTCGCAGTTTCTCTACATCCTGTCCTAAGAACTCCAAATCCAACGCATGTTTCTCAACAATTTTACCAATACAATACTTCAATTCTTCTTTAGCCAACTCGCTTATCGAATACAGGTCTTTCCACGCACATTCTGCTTCCAACATCCAGAATTCTGACAGATGTCTGGACGTCTTTGATTTCTCTGCCCTGAATGTTGGTGCTGCGTCGTATATGTTCTCTAAGGCATACACTGCTGCTTCTGCGTAGAGCTGCCATGATTGTGTAAGATATGTTTCAGTTTCGTAATACTTCACTGCAAATAGTGTGCTTCCGCCTTCGCATTGGCTTGGCTGGAATATTGGAGGGTCGAATCTGTGGAACCCTTTTTCCTGAAAAAAGTTCTCACGAACCTGAAAGTAAGTACTACGAATCTTGAGTATTGCAGTCATCCGACGGGTACGAAGAGTCAAATGTCTGTTGTCATCCATAAACTCTCTGCTCTGATCTGAACGTATAGGGAACTGGTCGCACTCTCCGACAATATCAAAATGCGTAACATGTACCTCGAAACCTGTCGGCGCACGTTCCTCTTTCTTAATTTCCCCATAGATTTTCAAAGAAGCCTCTACCTGTAACTTATCCGCCATTGCAAAATTCTCTTCACCAACAACAATCTTTTCTATCACGCATTGTATCGTATTGGTAGAATCACGAAGTACCACAAACCGAAGCTTATTCGATCCGCGTTCCCGGTGTACCCAACCATGAAGCGCTACTTCGCCGCTTCCTTTGTCCATTGCCTGTTGTATTGTCATGAATTCTTTTTGAGATTCTGCCATATTTATCACATCATTTAACAGCAACATAGAGATAGTGTTTGTTTAAAAATGTATCGAGACATACGCGCAAGCACACCATAAAGTTTAATAACAAATCAAAGGAATACTAATAAACATAAGAATATCATTATTTCGAGGTGATAATATGACTATAACAACTTGGGTTTGTAATATATGTGGTGACCCGTATGTAGGTGAAGATGCTCCTACCCAGTGCCCTTTCTGTGGTGCTGACCACAAGTACATTGTCAAAGGGGAAGAATACAAAGAACCCGCCGTGGGCACTGTCACAGATAAAGAAAAAGAGAATATTCTCTCGGCGATAAAACTTGAAGTAGGTAATTCTGAGTTCTATTTCTGCGCGTCAAAAAAAGCGACAACAATTGAGCTGCAGAAACGTTTCAAGGCTCTTGGAAAAGTTGAAGCAGAACACGCAGGCACTCTTGCTAAACTGATCAAAGCTCAAAAACCAGACATCAGCAGGGAAAAAGATGATTGCCAGGGTAACGACAACGCATTCATGCAGCAAGCACTCGACAGGGAAGATAAAGCGATCAAGGCTTACACTCAGTTCCTAGGCGAAGCTAACGACCCGAGAATCAAACAGGTATTCGCAGCTCTTGTTGAGATCGAAACAACTCATCTCGAGCTCGAGAAGAACTCGTTATAATGACCTACTCCCCGACCTGAACTTCAAGGTTTCCTTGAAGGCTTTCACGCACGAAGAGAGTGATAGAGGTCGGAGTATCAATAGTAGGTCGACCGGAGCGTACATCTCCACCGTAACTTCAAGCTTTGCTTGACGGTTTTGAGCATGAACTGCTCAAAAAACGGTGGAGTATCCCCGCTCCGAGTATGATATCTCGCAATGTAAGCACTGTAGCCACCGCCTAGCGGAGTCTGCGGAAATTATTTTTCGATTATTAAACTGCTTGATAAAATATTCTACTAACTCATCTAACGTAGCGCGGTGGCTGCAGCGAGTAGTTCTTGATGTTCTTATGAGAATTAAAGGGGGTGATAAGCATGTGCGTTGCCGCACATGCCCAGAGGTTAGACATGTAGGAAGCATTACAAGCATTTTTCCTATTGAAAAAATGCTTTCTACGACCAGAACCGCAGGTTCTGCGTATGTAGGAAGTGTAAAAAATAATTTTTTATCAATAAACACTTTCTACGACCAGAACCACAGGTTCTGCGTATGTAGGAAGCGTTACAGTTGTTTTTCGTATTGATAAAACGATTTCTACGACCAGAACCACAGGTTCTGCGTATGTAGGAAGCGTTACAGTTGTTTTTCGTATTGATAAAACGATTTCTACGACCAGAACCACAGTTCTGCGTATGTAGGAAGCGTTAAACAATCTATCACTCAGCTTCAAAAAATTGTGCCAGCAATGTGTTCTGGAACTGACTTGTCACATCAGTATCAATAGATATGATGTTCTCTTTTGCCTGACGAAGTTTAAAATCATCTCCCATTCTGAAATACACGACACCATCAAGGATCTCTCGTTCCATAGGGATTCCTTTATCCATCATTGCAGTGAGTGCATCTTCTACCATAACACAGGGCATTGCTGATTTGTCACTTATACGTCTGGTGCTCATGAATTTTTCGTGTGTGTACAATACTAGGAATATCCTTTGTTCATCTTTGGAAAGCTCTACAGATAGCTGTGCTTTGGTTACCATCTGTTTAAGTAGGAAATGCAGTTCATCCATGCGTTCTTCCATCTTTGTCATTCGGTTGTCTATTTCACAGATGAAATTGTTCTGGATGTCCTGTTCAGAAGTGTTAAGGTTGATAGCTTCAAGGTGATCATCGAGCTCTTGGCGAACTTTCATCATGTCGCATTTGAACTCGTTAAGCTCTTCAAATGAAAAATGGTTAGTCTTCTTCCTAGATTTGAATAGCACTATCTGTCACCCCTCATGTCTGGTTCCTGTAGTTTCTTATATATTTTTGTATTCTCTGATGGTCAATTCCTGTCATCACTATTTTTCTGTAGTATTAACCTCAGACCAAGACCGGTCGTTGTTTTCGACTGTTTCAAGGCCTATCCTACAGCAATGAATCGCATATATTTAAACGTTCCGATTTTTCCCCCACTTCCCTAATTTCCGTTTATCGAATTAAAGCATTAGAAGGCTCTGAAAACCAAAATAACAAGATTTATAAAATCGAGATACACCACACATCGTATGGTAAACTCCAAATCACAACTGGCAATCGCACTTTCAAAACTCGAAGTGTTCTCTAAACCTAAACCTAGCCTAGAGCAATACCCTACAGATTCAGAAGTTGCAGGAGACAGTCTTTGGACTGCAAATATGCTCCACGATATAGAAGATAAAACAATAGTTGATCTTGGATGCGGAACAGGCACGCTCGGTATTGGTGCACTCCTACTAGGAGCAGAAAAAGTCATATTCATAGATAAGGACTCTGAAGCTTTAGATGTACTCAAGCACAATCTTGCCACTTTAGGTATTGAAGAAAGATTCGAGATAATCCCCTCAGACATTTCCGAGTTCCACGGAAAAGCAGATGTGGTCATCCAGAACCCTCCTTTCGGTACCCGAGAGACGCACGCCGATAAGAAATTCTTGGAAAAAGCAATAGAGATTGCACAGACCATCTACTCATTCCACAAAACATCTACAACTACTTTTGTAAAAAGCTTTACCCGCGATAATGATTTTATCATAACCCACAGATTTGATTTCGATTTTCCTCTTAAGCAGACGATGAGCCAGCACAAAAAGAAGATACACAAGATTAAGGTGACCTGCTTCAGGCTCGAGAAAGAAAGATAAAAAAGTCACAAAGAAGCATAAATATTATAAAACCACAATACATAACAAACATAATCACCAACATCACAATCAAAAAGAGGTCGTACCATGAAAAACATTGCAACTGTTGTGATTGCGTTCGTTCTTTTATCTCATCTTGCAATAGCAGGAGAGATATTCAAAGATGAGATATCTGACAACACACCATTCACCATCGAGGGTATTGAGCACATCGCAAGATATTATAGCACTGCCAAGAAAGTATCTCTGAAAGCAGGTGATGACCGCGTCCTTATTTCTGTAGCTGATTGTGAAGATATCGGCGACCTAAAATACTGCATTGATTCTGCGACCGAAGGTATTGATGACGAGACAGGTGATCCATCTAGTACAATGGAACTGAGAGTCCTTCAGGCAGGACCTAACATCGAGGTCGATCGTGATATCAGTACTGATGATCCTGCACTCGGTGAAGAAGTTGAAGTGCTTGTCACCCTGACCAACAGCGGAGATGAATATGCATACAATCTCAACTATGAAGATTCTTTTCCTACTGGAGTAAAAGTTACAACATCTTACAAGAATCCTTTGAAAAATGGAGTCCTTTGGGCAGGCAACCTCGCTGCAGGGCAGTCCACCTCTTTCTCTTACAAACTCACTTTCAATGAATTCATGGATTATGAATCTACTGGTGAAGCAAGTTTCCTTTTCAAGAACAAAGTAAACAGGATAAAGTCCGACACCACCACTTTCAGTGTAGAGACGCCTTTTGAGATAAGTGAATCAATATCCCCTAAATCTGCCGACGTGAATGAAGAGATAACTTATACAATCAACATAAACAATACAGGCGATAGCCAAAGCATAACAGTGGAAAATCTCGAAATAACAATCCCAAGCAATGCAATTACTTCGCAAAGGAGTCTGGGTCTTGATGTTGAACAGGGTAAACTAAAATATTCAGGCACTATTAGTTCCGGTGATCATGAGACTCTCTCTTTCAAGTTCAAGACATCGAAGATAACTGAAGGTGAACTCACCTCCAAGATAAAGATAAAAGTAGGAACTCAGAGTTTTGAAGAGAAATTCACGCACAAAGTAGGGTTTGGTATTTCTGACATATTCCCTGAAATAACTTTCAACCCAAAAACTGTAAAGGGTGGTGTTGAGCTTGAGATTGAAGCAAAAATCACAAACAATGGAGAAGATACAATCTCAGACATATCTTTGGACATGGCAGGTGATATCATCGAGCCGAGAGGTTGGAGGGATCTTGAACTTGCACCCGATAAAAAACATTTTGCTTACAATAAGATAATTTCTGCTCCGCAGGTTGATGCAGAAAAAGATTTTTTCATAAAGCTAAGCGGTAGTTATGATAAAGGTGACGGCAAGCGTATGAATTTCGAGAAGATGATGACAATAACAATCCTTCCGCAGGAGATGCTTGTTGAGTTGAAACCTGAAGTCAAAAAGATTAGTGATGGCGAATACAACGTTACCCTGCAAGTTAAGAATCTTATGACATATAAGCTGAGTTACATATCTATGATAGATACGTTTCCTAAAGGTTTCCGTCAGACTGCTGGCAGCAGGGATATTGACATCGATGAGCTGGGTATCGGTGAAGAAAGACTTGCTTATTCTTACATTGTCAAGGTCGCTGATGATTACACTGCAAAGTCTTTTGAGATAACACACATATTCAGCAGTCTTGATGATAATGAAGAGTCTGTTACTAATGAGAAAATAACAAAGATTGAACTCAACACAGCAGAAAATAGCAACTCAGATTCACCCACAAATGAAACATCTGTCAACGACACAAACAACACTGCATCCAAAGATGCTGATACAGGATCAACTGAAAAGAAGCCAGGCGTATTTACAAGGATGTGGAGATGGATAAAAGGCCTGTTCTCAAAAGACTCTGTTGAAGAAGTACCAGTAGAAACCTTCGAGTAATGGCATCACTATAAACACTATATAGTATGTAATAAGTCTGCCGCATAAAGTGAATATGTGCCGCCTAGCGCAGTCATTGGGTGGTTCATTCAGATATCACAATCGCACGGTTCGGAAATCTGTGAATTATTCTGACGGAGCGCGGCATATATTTACCGTTTAGCTGACTTATTACATACACTATATAATAAGTATTATAAACCTTGAAGTACTAATAATCTATACAAACCAGCGGGGTGGCTAATATGGGAAACGATCAATCTAAAGAATGTAGGGAACCAGGCTGTAGATACCCTGCCACTAAGATGTGGAGAGGGATGGCTGTCTGCCAGGATTGTTTCGAGAAGTACAAGAGAAAGGAAGAAGAAGCGCTTCTAGACCTCCAAGGATGGTAATTAGGGAATTTAAAGCTCTAAAGCCTTATTTCTATATTATTTAGCAATATCAATTCATCACAACCACATTTATAAACCTAAAACCCAAGGTTTGATGGGTTTAGACCTTATTTCATAAGTATGTAATAAGTACGCCGCATAAAGTGAATATATGCCGCCTAGCGCAGGTATGGGATATTTTATTTAGATTTCACAATCGCACAGTTCGGAGATTAGTGAATTATTTTGACGGAGCGCGGCATATATTTACCGTTTAGCTGACTTATTACATACTTTCATAAAGAAGGTTTAAATATAAGCAGTTTCTCCCAATGCATATTCACTTTCAAGGTGGTATTTCATGGAAATCAATGTTCTTGAAGAATCAAAAAACAAACTGGTTGTCGAAATCAAAGGTGAGAGTCACGCTCTCTGCAATGCTATAAAGTCTGAGCTTTGGAAAAACAAGAAAGTAAAGACTACAGGGTATAACATCGCTCACCCGCTTGTAGGTGTTCCTAAGCTTATCATCGAGTCTAATTCTGACCCTAAGAAACTTCTTGTTGATGCAGTCAAGTCAGTGAAGAAAGATGCTGATGATTTCCTGAAGTCGTTCACAAAGACTGTTAAGTAGACAGTGAAAGATGGATGGATCTGACGGAAAACTTCTTCTGAAGCTCGCAAGGAAATCTATTGAATCTGTTTTCTCTAAAGAAAAGATTGATCTGAAAAAGTATTCTAAGTTTGACAAAGAACAGGGAGTATTTGTAACTTTAAACAAGCATGGAGAACTAAGAGGTTGTATAGGATTTCCTTATCCGACTAAAGATCTTTACATGGCAGTGTTCGACGCTGCGCGTGCTGCTGCTTTTGAGGATCCAAGATTTCCAGCTTTAACCGAAGATGAAATAAAAGAAATCGATATCGAGGTATCAGTCCTTACAATCCCTGAAAAGATTGACTGTACACCTGAAGAATATGTTAATCATATAGACATTGGCAAAGACGGTCTTATCCTTAAGAGTCCTCTTTCATCAGGTCTTCTTCTACCACAAGTCTTTACAGAATACAAAGCTTCGCCAAAAAAAGCTCTGGAGATGACCTGTCAGAAAGCAGGTCTTCCTGTCGATGCATGGAAAGACTCTTCGATTAAGATACTTAAGTTCCAGGCAGAAATCTTTAGAGAAGATTCCGCTTAGAGTTGCTGAGTTCTTGCAAAGGATCAGTGCGACGGTAGAGACTTCTTACACCTTCTCCAGAACCTGTAACGAGAAGCAAAGCAGCAATGCTTTTGCCGGTCAGCATCATTGAAGCAGCCCATTGATCAGATGTAGTCACTGAACTGTCTTTCAGAAGGTCTGAAAGTTCTTGATTACCGGTATATATGATAGCCGAAGAAGCCGCGGCACCAAGTACATAAGGCCAATTTCTTTCAATAGAACTCCCTAAATATCTAGCTCCTTGTGCAATATAATCTTTAAAAGTCATTTTCTCAACCCCAACACCTATTATTAATATCGTTGATATTGTAAAATTTCAATCAACCAGAATTTATAAAATTTTCTACAGCAATTCTATGTGCCAAATAGCAGGTATGTATGTACTGCCACCTAGCAGCGCATTTGTTATGTGTACAAGAAAAACAGTCAGCTCGACAACAGAATTAAAAACATATTCCATAGCTGCGTGGCAGTACAGATATAATTATTTAGCGTTCACCTGCCAAATCGTCTATCCCTATTGACATAAGAATCTATGCATGCAACAAGGTCTTCTTTCTCGAATTCTGGCCAGCATTTCTCAAGAAAAAACCATTCTGAATACCAGCTCTGCCATACCAGAAAGTTTGATGTCCTGTGGTCTCCGCCAGTCCTTATAATCAAATCAGGTTCGTGATCCATATACATATTCTTATTTATTGTTTCGGCATCGACATCTTCTGCTTTAAGCTCGCCTGATTCAAACTGTCTGCCAATCTTCTTTACAGCATCGACAAGCTCTTCTCTTCCGCCATATGCCATTGCGAGGTTGACACGGTAATCATCGTAGCATGTAGTGGCTTCCATGAGTTCAAGCATTTTCTCATAGACTTTTTTTGGAAATAGGTTTATTCGTCCTATGAACTTGACACATATCTTATGTTCATGGATTACCGGATTTTTTTTGGTCTTTTCAAAGAATTCCATAAATACTTTCATGAGGTAGTCAAACTCTTCTTTTGGTCTGTTGAAGTTCTGCATTGAAAAAGCATACAAAGTAAGTTCTTTTACTCCAAGATCTTTTGACCATTCAAAAAGTTTCTGTACTTTCTCTGCACCCCACTGATGGCCCATCCATGGTTTAGCCATGAGTTTCTTTGCAAACCTGCGATTACCATCGAGTATTATGCCTACGTGTTCAGGATAAGGGTTATTTTTCTTGTCAGACATACCATTCAGAAGCTACGAAGCATTTATAAAGTTTTTTGATAATGAAACCGTATGGAAGAAGAGGAATTGATAAAAGAGGCTGAAGAGGCTCTGCATGAGATTGAAATGAATGATAGTCAACACCACAGGCATCATAAGATAGGCAAGATAAAGATACCTGAAGAAAAAAAACATAATCCTTTTGCATACCTTCTAGTCCTCATCCTGCTTCTGCTGATAATCATGATGGCAGTGCCTTATTATGGAATAAAGATTGACCCGACTCCAAAAAATATTCCGACAAGGGCGGATGTTATCCATTTCAGTTCTGCAGTGAAGATTAATGATACTCCTAGTATCATTGAAGGTTCTAAAGCAGATTACAACAAAGTGATTGTTCCGAGTCATTTTGCTATACGAAATACTGCTGTGAACATCGCCACATCAGACTGTAAGAGCAGCGAGATCTGCTACTCGAAAGCATTGTTCTTTTTTGTACGCGACAATTTTGAATATATTGGAGATCCGCCTAATGAATATCTTGACAGTCCTTTCGAGACTTTGCGCGCGGGTGCTTCTGATTGTGACGGTCTTGCAATACTATTAGCAAATCTTGAGCTTGCTATCGGGACTCCAACACGGCTGGCATTTATTCCAAATCATGTTTACGTCCAGGTTAAGATAGATGATGCGCCTAACAAGTACAAAGAGGATGATGGCTGGATATCCCTGGATCCTACTTGCAAAGCATGTGATTTTGGAGAAGTCCCTTACTCTACCCAGAACAAACGTAAAGAATTCTTGTATATTTAGAAAAAATAGCTCTACCACCTACATCACTAGCGATAATAGTGTTTAAAGAGAGTTAGCTCGAATGGTGAAATCCGCAGGATTTCGAGTTGAGAAAACGGCTATCATGACATCCTCAGTATGTTAAAAATATGGATACTGCCCCCTAGCGACTATATCTATATAATAACGCGATTTCAGAAGTTAGCTCGACATAAAGATTTGGTTTATAACATCTGTAGTCGCGGTGCAGTATCCATCTTTATCGCGCCGAATAGGATTTCATAATAACCTGAGAAAACAGCACCTTTAAATAGGAGATTTTACATCTTTTATGATACAATGAAAGTTACAATAGTATTGGAATCTGCAGAGGAAGGTGGTTTTACTGCCTATGTCCCGTCTTTGCCTGGCTGTATTTCTGAAGGAGACACTAAAGAAGAGGCGATTGCTAATATCAAAGAGGCGATTGAGCTTTATCTAGAAGCTGACGTGAACGAATTAGTGGTCCACGGAGGCGAACAGTT
>CAZXTQ010000035.1:0-13777 GCA_964643595.1 uncultured Methanosarcinales archaeon | reverse complement strand
ACTAAGGGTTTATTCCAGTTCACACTGCAGCGCTTCGTCTATTGTGCGAATGTATAATTATCCCGCAGGTTGGTATTCTGAATAACGAACCAATAACTGCGCTAGGCGGCAGTGTGAACTGTCGGGCAGTTGGTGCTGGCTCTGATGGTTTAGAAAACACTCAAGTCATTTAGGTCATCATGGTGGGCGACGATGTCTGTGGATGTTAGTATTCCCATCAACTTCCCGTCATCTACTACTGGAAGCTTTTTGATATTATTCTCACTCATTATCTTAGCCGCATCATCAATCATCTGATTAGACGCAACAGTTATAAGATTCTTCGACATGAAATTTTTCACAGGCTGAACAAGAGTTTCAGTGGTTTCACAGACCCGTTTTAACATGTCACGTTCTGTGATTATACCTTCAACAGAATCATTGTCCATTACGATCAGAGAACCGATATTATCACTGACCATCAATCTTGCAGCATCCCTAAGAGACACATCTACGTTTACAGTTATTGCTTTTTTCATAATCTCTTTTACACGCATATCATATCACCAAGGAGTTGGAAGTCGTATGGGTTTTTATTGTTTTCTAAATAAAAACATTTATAAAACGCTTATTCATATAATTAGAAATGAAAATATTGGCTCTTGTTGACCTGCATGGTTCTGTAAACACAATCAAGAAGATTGCTGAATTGGCAAAGAAAGATAAAGTAGATTATATAATTTCAGCAGGTGATCATACCATATTTAGCGATTCTCAAAAAGAAATAATCAACAAGTTTGATGAAATAGGTATTCCTGTAATTCTTTTGCACGGAAACCATGAAGATGAATCCGAAACACGCAAACTCTGCGTAGCAACCAAGAACGTCAAGTTCATGCATAAAGAAGTCCTTGAACATGAAGATTGCGTGATAATGGCATATGGTGGTGGAGGTTTTGCCACGAAAGATTCTCAATTCGAAGCATGGATAAACAAAGCAATGATGAATATACCTGAAGGCAAAAAGATATTATTGGTTACACACGCTCCGCCATACGGCACAAAATTAGACTCTATACTTGACCAGCCCGCAGGATGCAAATCAATAAGGAATTTCATAAAGAAAGTACAGCCAAAGCTTGCAATATCTGGACACTTACATGAAAACGCAGGAAAAAAAGACAAGATAGACAAAACAAAGATTGTGAATCCAGGACCATGGGGAATGGTATTTGTTGTATAGAATTCGGATTAAAATTTCATAATCCTATCAGGCATATCTTCTTTCATTAACAGCACAACCCTCGAAGGTATATGTTCGTCGATTATTTGATAGCCTGAAGTATCTGCAATCTGTTTTGCGAACTGTTGGATGTCAGTATGCAGAGGCATGTTCTTTATGTCAAGCTTCAACTGAGATGCACCGACAAACATGTAAGCCTTGACTTCAATAAAATGCGGCTCTGAACGCTTTATGAGTTCTGCATAATCTTCAGCATCACGCATATTCAAACCCTTGATACAGGTTATACGCAGACAAGTACGGGTCTTGTTTTTCAGGGATTTTAGGATATCAAGACTTTTCATCAGTCTTTCCCAAGCATCCTCGTGCGAAGGTTTGCAGAGTTCTCGCTGCAGCTCTTTATTCGGCGAGTCAACTGAAATGTATAATTGGGTTGGAGGTTCAAGATTTTTAAGAACATCAGGTAGCATACCATTTGTAACTACAAAAGAAGATCCTCCTGTTTTTTTAATCTCCTTGATAAAGTCGCTGAGATGTGGGTAGTAAAGAGTCTCGCCTGTAAGAGATATCGCAAACTGATTAGGATTCTTTGCTTCTTCGAGTTTGTTTTTATTGGTCTTGCTCAGACCACCAAATCCTGACAATAGTTTCCGTTGTCCAGCTATCGCTTTCTCCATAAGCTTTTTTGGATCATCAATTTTTGTGAAAGGCTCATTGTAATGCTCCCTCCAACAGTAAATACAGTCCATATCACAGTAGTTGACTGTTACAGACATCTGACAGCAGCGATGGGACTTGATTCCGTAGAACTTCTCTTTATAGCAGACGCCTTCATCTCTAAGGCTTTTTTTTGTCCATGAACACACTTTTACAGCAGAGTGGTTCCCTATGAACTCGTACTGCTGTTTTTCCAGAAGTGCTTTGTAGGCTGGTTTGACCATTCAAATGATTAGAGCAGGAGGTTTTTTAAGGGTTGTGGTGTTTTGACTGATGTCGGACCATACCCCTGCTTTCCAGTTATTGTGCGATTTGATTCTTTTACTGAGTGTTATTAACAGAATAAACAGAATAACGTCTGGAGAACTACGTAGGAGGGGGTATGGGCTCTCAGGTGTTGGCAGGATTAGGGGTAAAGCTTATAAATATCCCTCCTGGAGTTAATGTCATGCATCCAATAGAGCTTATACCTGCATTGCGGGAGACAGAAGAATATAAGAAATGGCGTGAAGGCAGTCCTAATGCTAAACTTGTACACCTATTCCTGATATTGGATCCTGGAAAAGATATTTCTTTTGATATTGGATTTTTTGATTTTGACAAGAAACTAATGACCTCATTCATTGTGGATGAAGAATTATCAAAAGTAGAATTGTCTGAGACCAAAGAAGTTTTTGCAAAGGACTTGTCAAATATCAAACCACTTGATGAAGAAAAGATTAAGGTAAATTATCAAGATGCAGTCAAAACTGCAAATGAACTTCAGAAAAAAGAATACTCCCAGCACTTTCCTATGAAAGAGGTTGTAGTGCTCCAGAAACTTGATATAGGGCAAGTATGGAACATAACATATATCACAAAGACATTCCAGACACTCAACATCAAAATAGATTCAGAGAGCGGTGAAGTTTTAGAACACAAGCTGCATCAGATATTTAGTTTTGATGATGGTGGGAAAGAGCAAAAATAAATTCTTAATTTTTACTAAAGGGGTATTTGTTTAGCTAAATTTTAGCAGCACTGCTACGCGAATAAACAAATATCTAAATTTCGATTAATTAAAAACTCATTAACAAGTAGTCCGTATGATTTTCACTGACGAGGGATATCGGACTCCAGACTATATTTTCTTAACGATATTTTGTATTTACATTTAATTTAAATACCTGTCTGATTTGTATCAATAATAAACGCAAAGACCTGATAATTTAGTTTTTTTACCCTAAAATTATTGCTTTTTAATAATCTAATGATATTCAGGGTTCTGGATTTCTTTATGATTTTCAGAATCAATCAACTTTTACTGCTGGAGAAAAAGAGAAAAAAGGAGGTGAACAATCTGAGTGAAATACCAAAAAGCAATGTAAGTTATGATACAATTAAAAAAAATCAGACCCTCTTCGGTTGTCTAGGAAAAGACTGTTCTGAAATCGAAGAAGAAAACGAGGAAGAGACAACTAACTAATAGGTGTCTTTGACTTTATAATCTTTTATTGACTTCTGACCATAACATCTCATGGATAGTATCAATAGGTAAAGGTTCGTTTCCTTGGTTACAGTCAATTCTAAGCCAGTTGTATTTCTTAGCAACATAAGCATATGCCTGCTCTGCATCTTTCAGATGCGTTAGGTCCGCTTCATGTATGTCGCGTTTTGCACCACCAACATAATCCCGAGCACCTTTCTTATCAACCAACTTTTGACCCACTTCACTAGGCATGTAAAGCAGAATATTTAGATTAGGTCTGGGTATTTCAAATAATTCAAACTCCAGATGATCTAGCCAATCAAGAAACTTATCCTTCTCAAAAGGATCCTTAATCTTACCTGCCTGGTGACCCTGGTTAGCAGAAGTGTACCTGTTGCTTACAACAATCTTACCTTCATTAAGCCATTTTTTAATCTGGAAGCTTGCAGCATACCGGTCACAAGCATAGAAAATTGAAGCACGGTAAGGACCTACTGTTTTGGCATCACCGAATTTACCATTAAGATATTCTTCGACAAGAGCAGCACTCTTCTGACCATACTGCGGAAAATCAGTCATCTCAACAGAATAACCTTCTTTCCTGAGACGTTCGACAAGAAGCTTTGTCTGGGTACCTTTCCCAGAACCATCAGTTCCACAAACAACAATAAGTTTACCTAGCAGTTTATCTTGTAGTTTATTTGGCAGTTTACTTTCTTCACCCATTTTGTATAATCTTGCAGATAGGTCTATTTAAATAAGTTTCCACCATTTTTAAATCAAAATCCTGCTTTGTTTTTCTGTTTTAAAACGAACATCATATTTTAAATAGCTTCTAAAAATACTTGTCAGTAATAATGACCAGATAGAGGTAAGCTAGAGGTGTAAAAATGGGGGAGCTCACAACAGCAGAAATATTACGGGAGGTTGTAGATTCAGACGGCAATCTCAAACCAGGTTTTTCAGGCATCGGAAGATTCCGCGGAAGGAATGATTATACAGATGATGAAGAAACAGTACTCAAGTATTTTTTCACAAATATCAATTCTAATGTTTACTGCGCAACAGACAACATGCCGAACGAACTCTGGGCATTAGTCATGGGACAATACGCGCGAAGCAGCATGACTGGAAGGGATAGACTTCTCAAACTTTTCACAGATATGGAAGAGAAAGGAGAAGGACTTCCTGTAAGTAAACTGGCTTCAATGATAAGAGAAGGATCTGATATCGCGGTCGCTTTAAAGAATCACCTCAGCAAAGCAGGAAAATTCATAGAGACCTGGGGAGTCAAGTACGGACATGCATCACTCCGCGATTCAGGAGTCATAAGGATGTGTATGGAAGGAGTTAGTCAGGTAGCTACAAATATACTGGAAAGTGCGCGCGAAGGAGCATATCAGGAACAGAGCACCAGAGCATTGCCTTACACCAAAGAAAACATTGGAATACCCTACGAGATAAAAGGTACAAATTACGAAACAATGCTTCTCGAATTACAGATGAAACTTATTAGTCTCTACGAAGAGATATACGGCAAACTGTTAATACATCTTAAACACAAATACGCAAACCTACGAGTCGAGGCAGACGAGAAGATACTGGCTGAGACAGGAAACAAAGAGGCGGTTTTATCTGATAGGGAATGGGACAGCATCATTGCAGGAAAAGCATTCGATGTTGCACGTTATCTATTACCTCTCAACATGACGACCAGTCTTGGAATGACCTTGAACACAAGACGTTTCCAGGATAAACTAAGTGCGTGGCAGTCAAGCGATTTGATGGAAATCAGGGTCTTAGGAAAGGCTGCACAGATAGAGAGCATGAAGATAAGTCCAACACTTATGAAGTACGGAAACAAAAGTGAATTCAGAGCATCAATACCTGCAAAGCTGCGTAACCTCAACAAGAAATATATCGACAACAATCCAGACAAATCAAAGTTTGAATACAAACATTATGAAGTAACATCCAAGATCATATCTTGTCCAGATAATTTACAGGAACTTGTTCTCGCAAGCATAATGATTAATGGTTCTGATGGCAGTGTAAGCATGGAAGAAATGATGAAAATGGTCAAGAAAATGAGCTTTGACCAAAAAAAAGAGATTGCAGAAAGTGTAACACTTGACAAGCTTTCACACGAAATATTCCCTAAAGTCATGGAATGCGGAGCAGTTGTTTTTGAAAGGCTTTATGATCTAGGTGCTTTTAGAGATCTGCAGAGACAGCGTGGAGATCGTCAGCAATATAACAAGTATTCAGTTATAGGTTATAATATGCCTGAAGAAGTCGAGGAGATAGGACTGAAACAAGATTTTGTAGGTTTAATGGTTGAGGTAAAACAGTTCTACGATTTTCTTCGTAAGGAGGGTCAACCCGCAGCCTCGCAATATGTTCCAGTCATGGCAAATGTCATACGTCACGTAGCGACAAAGGATGTCGTACAATGCTTCTACGAAGCAAAGCTCCGAGCACAGCCCGCAGGAATAGACTCTTATAGGTCCATAGCCCAGCAGGAAATATCACAATTACTTGAAGTCATGCCTGTATTCAAGGGATTGATTCCATATGATGATGAATACTATGAACTAGGCAGACTAACTGAGACAGTAAATGGTAAAATAAACAGAGTAAAGCAAAAAGCGAAGAACACTCAAAAGCCTGCAATGCAGGTACAGACAAATCCTGCTTCATAGTAACGTTTTTAAACTAATATTTTTTCTTTTTCTATCATGACAACCACTGTAACGTATGAAAGCATCCTCCATTTCATGAACAGCATGGAATTTTCAGGCATGAAGCTCGGCATAGAAAGGATACGCGAAGCGCTTAGATTACATGGCAATCCTGAGGCAGGGCTTAAGATAATCAATGTGGTCGGTACTAATGGAAAAGGATCAGTTACTTCTATGCTGGCCAAAATACTTGAAGAGTCAGGTTTTAAGGTGGGAATGTTCACATCACCCCATCTAGTAGATGTCCGTGAACGGATACAGATAAACGGTTCCATGATCAGCAAAGATGATTTCAGAGAGATGTTTCTTGAAGCAAAATCAACTATTTCAGACCTTACATTTTTTGAATTAGTAACTTTGATGGCAGTGCTATATTTTGTCAGGGAGAAAGTTGAATACGCAATATTTGAAGCAGGTTTAGGCGGTACTTATGACGCAACAAATTTTGAAAGCGGTATTATGACTCTGGTGACTCGGATAGCTCTTGACCATACACACATACTCGGAAATACAGTCGAGAAGATAGCCGCAGACAAGTGTGGAGTGGTCAAGCAAGGCGAAACTGTTGTCATAACTTATGCAAATAATGATATTATTCAAGTGATAAAAGATTCTATTTCAGATAAAAATGTCAAGCTGATGATTGCTGATGATTCAGAGTTTGACGTTTCTCTCCACGGAAAATTCCAGAAAGAGAACGCAGGCGTTGCTGTCAGTGCTGCAAGAGAGTTGGGTATCGATAATGCAGTTATACAACAGGGATTGAAAGAGGTCAAATGGCCTGGCCGTGTGGAATATATAGATAAGAACGTACTTGTTGACTGCGCACACAATCCATCAGGCATAAATGCTCTTGCTGATTATCTTGGAGGTTTGGATTACGAGAAACTTTATCTTGTGTTTGGAGTTAGCAAGAACAAAGACTATGCCAATATGATAAAATCACTCCCTTCACACGAGAAATTGATATTCACACAGTCTACAGTATCACGCAGATTGTCTATAGATGATATACCTGTGGGACTGGAGTGCGAGAAAGTGCGGGATCCTTTATTGGCTCTTGAACGCGCTAAAGAACTCGCAGGCGAGAAAGACCTTGTAGTTGTGTGCGGTTCAATATTCCTTATCGGCGACATCAAAGCAGCACTAATGCCCAATCTTGTCAAGAATGTTGTTGCCTAAATTAATGCAGGTAAGTTTAACGTCTTCATTTTTTGTTATCTCACCAGCTTCCTCTGCCTTTACAATTACTGACCCTGCGGATAGCATTTTCATGCTTTTTACATAATTACTGAATATCTGTTCCAGGAAATCACCCCATGTGCTGACTGGTTGAGCACCTGCACAAATGAAAGCGGCCACCTTGTCTTTAAGCAGCGAAGGAATACATAATGCATTGTTCCTGTCAATGAAATCTTTCATCATCCCTGAAACATTAGTGAAGTAATTAGGACTGGCGATGATTATTGCGTCAGACTCTAACATTTTTGCAATCAGGTCTTCCATATCGTCGTGAATCGTACAAGGCATGTTAGTTCCATAGCAGACATTACAGCTACTGCAATGTTTTATGTCAAGATTTCTCAGAAGAATCATCTCAGTACGCGCGCCTCCTGAGGTGCATGAGTCCAGCGTCCATCGCAACATCTGCTCTGTATTGCCTTTACGCGGACTTCCACAGATACCCAGAACTTTCATTGCAATAGACCTTCATAGATAGGGAATCTTCTGCAGAGTTCAAGAACTTCTGCTTTTGTCTTGGACTGTAGATAAGGATCTTTAGGTCTCTGAATTATCTTTGATATGAACACGCCCAGCATACGCATCTCATCCTCTTTCATTCCGCGGGTCGTGAGGGCAGGTGTACCTAACCTTATTCCTGAAGGATTGAAAGGGGATTTCTCGTCGAAAGGAATCATATTCTTATTAGTAAATATGTTTACCTGATCAAGAGCAGTCTCTACTTCTTTCCCGCCAAGACCTGTCTTTGTAAGATCAATAAGCATCAAGTGATTATCAGTACCTCCCGACACAAGATCAACACCACGACTCATCAACGTATCTGCAAGAACTTTAGCATTCTTGAGCACCTGACTCTGATAAGATTCGAAATTCGGTCTAAGGGCTTCTCCGAAAGCAACTGCCTTGGCTGCGATGATGTGATCAAGTGGACCGCCCTGCATACCAGGGAAAACAGCACTGTCTATTTTTCGCGCTAAGTTTTTCTTATCATCAGGACGGAGCTTGTCTTCAATCTTAGAGAGTATCATTGCACCTCTAGGACCCCTAAGAGTCTTATGCGTCGTTGTCGTCACTACGTCACAATAAGGCACAGGGTTCTGATGCAAACCAGCCGCAATGATCCCTGCAATGTGTGCGATGTCTGCCATGTGATACGCACCAATCTCATCAGCGATGTTCTGAAATTCCTTGAAATCAAGCTTTCTCGGGTAAGCACTGAAACCAGAAAGTAGGAGTTTAGGCTTTTCACGTTTTGCAATCTTCCTTACATTGTCCATGTCCAGACGCATAGTCTCTTTGTCCAGACCATAACTTGTGAAATTATAGAATTTTCCAGAAAAGTTGACTGCACTTCCATGAGTCAGATGACCTCCATGAGCCAAGTCCATACCAAGAATCTTATCACCCAAATTCAGGAGCGCAAAGTAAGACTCCATGTTTGCCTGACTTCCTGCATGAGGCTGGACATTTACATGCTCTGCACCAAAAAGTTTCTTTGCGCGGTCGATAGCAAGCTGCTCTGACACGTCGACATGTTCATTGCCGCCGTAGTATCTCTTTCCAGGATAGCCCTCACTGTACTTGTTAGTAAGCACAGAACCCGTGGCCTGCATGACTGCACGCGAGACATAATTCTCCGACGCTATCAGCTCAGCACCCAACTGCTGGCGTTCATGCTCATTTACCATAATAGAATGTATTTCTGAATCACTCTCTTTTAGGTCGCGCATCATTTTGTAGGTTTCCTGGTTTTTATGTGTATATATATTTTTCTTTCATCATTCCGGTTTTTTACACCCCTTATAAATGATATTCCGTCGTCACAACAGTTGGACAACACAACAAATAAATAAAAAAACAATTCTAATACCTTTGTTGGAAATGTAATGAAGTAATAGGGAGGATCTTAAACGTGATAATTGGCGTAACAGGAATGTTCTGTTCAGGAAAAGACACAGTTGCAGAGTATCTCTGCACCAAAGGATTCAAACATATTTCGCTTTCAGATTTTCTCAGAGAAGAGCTGGGCAGAAGAGGGATAGAGGTAACGAGAGATAACCTCATAAAGATAGGGAATGAACTCAGGTCCGAATATGGACACGGTGTGCTGGGGGAAAGAGCGCTAAATACCCTAAAGGGGAAAGATGGTGATTATGTAGTAACTTCAATACGTCATCCTGCAGAAGCCAAAGCGCTTATGCAGTATGGCCATTTTTTTCTGATTGAAGTTAGAGCACCTATTGCTGAACGTTTCCGTCGTATAAAGAAACGTGACCGTGAAAAAGATCCTAAGACACTTGCAGAGTTGAAAGAAAAAGAAAAGTTTGAGTCTGCCGATTCAGGTCCAGGACAACAGCTTACAAATGTTATGAAAATGTGTTCTGTTGTATTAAAAAATGATGGCACAAAAGCACAGCAACAGAAGAAAGTCGATAAGCTTCTTGTCGATCTGCGGAAAAAAGCTGCAAAAATGCCTACTTATGTCAGGCCTTCATGGGATGAATATTTCATGGGCATCGTCAATGCTGTAGCGACTCGTGGAACGTGTGACCGTGGAAGAACTGCAGTAGTTATAGTCAAGGACAAGATGATATTGACAACAGGATATGTTGGTTCTCCTATTGGTGCTCCACACTGCGATGAAGTAGGACATCTGATGAAGAAAGTCATCCACGAGGACGGACATGAATCGCAGCACTGCATGCGCACAAACCATGCAGAAGTAAACGCCGTCGCACTCGCAGCACGAAATGGGATAGCAATCGACGGATCGACCCTTTACTGCAAGATGGCTCCGTGCTACACTTGCGCAAAGATGATAATTAATGCAGGAATTGTCAGAGTGGTCTGCCAAAAAAGATATCATGCAGACGTAGAGAGTATGGAGCTGTTTGATAATTTAGGCATAGAAGTCGAGGTGCTGGACAATACTGTGACGCAGTACACCAACCAGTGAATTACACCTGACAGTGATAAAGTAAGTTTATAAATGCTGATTCTATTCTTTTCTATTATGATAATAGGAATAACTGGACCTATATGCGCAGGCAAAGGCAAGACTGCCGAATACTTCCGAGATGCTGGTTTTGAACATCATAGCTTCTCAGCAGAGATACGCCAGGTCGCGAAAGAACATGCAATAGAGATAAACAGAGAGAACCTCAGCAAACTCGGCAGGGATTTGCGCAAGCAGAGCAAAGATTCTGTGTTGGCAGCCCGCATACTCAAACACATAACAAAGGATAGGATGCATGGAAGGCACAGGTTTGTCCTTGACGGACTACGTGATTTTGATGAACTCTTCTTTTTCAGACTCCACGAAATGGAAAACAAAGACATGCGATTTGTGTTGATAGGGGTAAATGCTCCTCAGGAATTACGATGGAAAAGATTGCTTAAACGGGGTAGGCATGGTGACCCTGAAACATTTGAAGAATTCAAACGCGTTGATGATCGCGAATGGAAAGGAGGACATGGACAGGAAGTTGGCAAGTGCATGAAGATGGCAGACTATGTGATACAGAATGATGGAACATTGCCTGCGTTGAAGAAAAAAGTCAAAGATATATTAAAGGAGATAATCGGCTAGATTTCAAGTTATTGCATTCAGAAGAATTCTATTATTTTTTCACGTGATTTAGAGCAGGACTTTATTCTGCATTTGCTTCCGGTCTGACGTTTCAGGAACTTAAGAAGTTCAGTGTTTGCCTTGTCTTTGTCTGGCACTGCAGCGATAGCGATTCGGAGAGCTTGTCGGGATTCGTCGAAACTAATAATTTCTGTTTTAGAAGAATTAGGTTTTGCTATTACTTTCAGAAGATTTTTTTGGATGTATTGAGTGATGTCCATTTTTTTACGCAGCACCGCGTTGTCAATACGGCGCTTTTGTGTTATGAGTTTAATTAATTTTCATTCCGCGCAATCAATTTACTGACGATTTTTTTATGGTCTCGCTATACTGTATTGGCAACGCAGTTTATGTTTGTGGCAATGCAGCTATGATAATCAATCATACTCGCGCCATGTTTTCTTGCACTTGGTGCATCTCAGGAAACGGGTCTCTGCCTCGTCGCCAGCACGAGTCTGCTGAAGCCAATAGTATGCTTTGTCATTGCCGCATTCAGGACAATCTGCATCCGTGACAGGAAGTGTTTCAATCTCTTGTTCGACAACCTCAACATCCCGAGTGATTTCTTTCTTGTCGGTTATACTGCCTGCGTCTTTGGCATCTTCAGTATGACCGCAAGAACAGGTCATCATAACTTTTCCATCCACCTTCTTTGGCATCATTATTGACTTACACTTTGGACAAAACTTCATCATCATAATTACCCCCTAAATAAAACATATAATGCATATAATCAATTCATATAACTCCAATCACGTCAAGCAATTTAACAAAACCTATCTTGATATAACCCAGGAATGGAACACGCAAAACTGCCCGTCCTATGTAATTATCATCCGGAATGTAAGACTCGAAATAAAATGAAGCAACATTATTATCTCCTTTTGTAGAGAAGACATAACCTCCACCGTCATTATCCGTCGACACAACCCTATGTATTATCGGATCAGGCCTGTTGGCGAGGAAGACGATAACATCACCTTTGTCAACTTTTTCAGGCTTTGTTCCTAACAGGATTATTATATCCCCTTTATCGAAACCGTTCCGGAATGAATAATCGTGAAAATCTTCTTTTGAAATATCTAATAACCTGTAATGTTCAGCCTGTGTGCATTTGTAACCTTCACCACAGATAGCTTCAGAATCCCACCAAGCATCAAAACTACCTTCATCATGGTCCATACTGCTTGAAACTACTGCAACAATAGGGTGAGAAGTCATCAGCACAAGACTAAGAACAGGATAAACAATCCACTTTATTATTATGAACGCTAAAATTATATTTATAAACCAACTTGTCCAGGAATCATCCTCCCAAATGAAATACCAAATCTTACTCCAACCGCGTTTTAACTTCTCCCATTTTGTAAGAGGTCTTGAGCTTCGCTTGTTTAGTTTCAGATTCTGCCTAACTTTTGATTTGACTGCTGTTTTTCTAGGCTTATTATGCTTCATATGCTATTTTTGTGAAGAAAGCTTTTAATAAGTTTCGGTTTATATAATCACGATATGGCATTCTGTCCAAAATGCGGCAAGAAGGGAATCAGAGGCAGATTCTGCGAAGAATGTGCTGAAGGAGAGCTAGGCCTAGCCTTCAAGGACATCGTGGTAAAGAAATGCGTCGAATGCCCTCGTGTAATGGTCAAACACGTCTGGCAACTTTTTGATGATGTGGATTCAGGTATAATCAGTGCTGCATTGGTCAAGATAAAAAACCCTAAAGAGCTAGAACTTTCACTTGAACCTGTTTACAAAGAACTGAAAAACAAGCCAGGCGCAAAAGATGATATTGAGCTCAAAGTGGTTGTTGAAGGAGAAGAATTCTCAATCCCTGCAACCATCGAATATACTTATTGCCCTAAATGCTGTAAAGCAGACAGCCAATACTTCGAAGGCACATTACAGCTGAGAGAAGCAACACCTGAACTGTTAGAATTTGTCCGTGCAGACATAGCTGCACACGAAAAAGATGGAGTCCATATAGCAAAAGAATCTGGAAGAGGAGGTAGTGCTGACTTCAAATTGACTTCTACAAAGTATATGAGACAGCTCGGCAAAAGATTGAAGTCACGCTTCAACGGAGAACTCACAGAAACAGTCAAGTTATTCACCAGAAACAAGCAGACCAGCAAAGAAGTTTATCGAACGAATGTATTGTTCAAGCTTCGTAAGCATAAAGTTGGAGATGTGGTTGAGTACAGAGGTAAGAAGGTCAAGATAAAGACCATGGGTAAACGTATATCCGGAGTGGACAGGGATACTGGAAAGAAAATTTTTGTTGAGCTGGATTAGACTAAGATTTCTTTGACAAACAGGTATTTGTTAAGTTCAATTTTAGCAGTACTGCCAGAAAAAGCTAAAAAATACAAAAATAATCAAAAAATAAAAAATTAAATTTTTATCCGCTATTTAACAACTACCTGCAGGAACGTTTTCAGCAGGAGCTGACGCGCCAAGTGATGCTAAGCTTTTTGGGCTGCATTCAGCGGGAGGTTTTTCGAAACCTGCGCATAAGCTCTGAGCATAACCGCTGGCTGCACGGGCACCACTGTAAGCTACGCCTTCGACGAACACTGTCGGACTGCCACTTACACCAAGTGCTTTGTTGAGCTGAAGTTCTGCTTCTGCAATAGACAGGCCTTCATTCTTCTCGCATGACTTTATCTTAGCAGTGTCAAGACTTAAGCTTTTTGCAACCGCTTCCCAGCATGAATCAGCATTACTATAACTGCATTTCTTGTTCATCTCAAGAACAAACT
>CAZXTQ010000034.1:0-13777 GCA_964643595.1 uncultured Methanosarcinales archaeon | reverse complement strand
AGACACCATCTGCAAAGATAATCGATGAGATAAACAGAATACCCCCTGGAACACAGAACATGCTTCTTCGTTCAGTAGAGAATGGCAATTTCCTTTACCTGAATGAATCCGTCAATCAATCCAAGATGCCATTCTTCGCAACAGCCAATTACACTGATAGGGGAAACACACAATTAACACCCCCTCTTATGGATCGTTTTGACGTCTCAGTCGAAGTCGCATTTCCACTGTTTTTACAATCATACATACGAGGAGACTTTGATGAGTCAAGCCTGAGTAGGCAGCAAGCAGCGGGATTAAGAAAATTACGATCAGGATACTCAGAAGAAATTGGCAAACTGATCAGTTCAGGCGCTGATGATGAAGCCCTGGCAAAAGCAAAAGTGACTTTTGACCAGAACATGATGAAAATGATGGGCGTACCGACTATTGATGCTTACAAAGGACTGCTTTCGGATAAATCACTTGCTTCTGAGATGGAAGGAGTGATATGTGACAAGGACTGTGAGTATACTTCAAAGCTTGAGAAAATGGCTACATTGTCAGGATCATTTTCAGAAAGGCTTGAAGGAGTCGCCATGACACTTGCGGAAAGGAAAGCTTTCCCTTACATGCTTCAAGTCCAGGGCTTAGACCCTGACGCCAGGTTATTGCTTGACGTGTTCTTCGACCACCTAAACAGCGAACTCAAAGTAAATGGTGAAGAATCAGGCCACAACAAAGAATATGCTTTGGGACGGGTGACTAACAATCCAAGCGTACGTACAGGTGTGAGGAGTAGTGCAGAATACGCAAAATGCCTAAGCTTTCTCAAAGGAGAAGAGACAGTATCTCCTGAGACTGTGCAAGAAGTCCTTCCTTATGCTGTCAATCACAGACTGGCATTCTCTGACAAGTTCAGGGCAGAAAGCGATGATGTAAGGCAGAGCTCTATGCAGATGAGCCTCGCAAAGCAGCTTGTTGCAGATTTTGTCGAAGATGACTTTGGCAAGAACAAAGAAGAATACAGAAATATGTACGCAGCAGTTCAGAAAGGAACTGTAGACAAATTCTTCAAAAGCCACAAAGACTCGGACAACCCCCTGTTCAAAAGACTTTATCAGATGACAAGAAAATGAAACTGAAAATCCCAGAAATAAAAACTCGTGAAGATTATTATCGTGCTTTATTCGGAACGCCAAAACCAGAAGAGGATGAAGTTAGTCCTGTTGTTGACCGATTAAAAGCTGAAGCTACAAAGCGCGAGAAAGATTGGGAAGGCAAGTTCCGTATTGAGGAATTAGATGATCGGTATCGTTTTCATAATCTGGAGTATCACGACGGCATCTACACTGTTGACTGGAGCAAAGACCTACTTGACGGTGGAGTAGGTCATACTCAGGAAGATTGGATGACCAGAACTGCTGACACTGAGTTTCAAGTGCCTAATGCTCTTTTGTATCACGCAACCATTGCTGCACTTTACAATAATCAGGATCACCCTGTGGCTGAACAACAGGACTTAGTGCAGGCGGTCAGAGCAGTATTCCAAAAAGACTTTGTGAATAATTACATGATGACAAGCACCAGGGTAAAGTCTGCTGGTAAAAAGAAAGGGTTGTTGCGCAAGAAACAGTCAGACGTTATAACTCATGATTGGAACACACCAACAGCAAGAACAACCAAAGGAAGCTTTGTAGGATCTGATGGGTATGTGAAACCGGGTTGTGGATTTGATACGATGATTGAAGCATTACTAGGAACAGATGATTTTGCTCTTGTTGAAGAAGCCTACGAATGGATTGGTGAGCAAAGCAAGAAACCATACTTGTACAGAATCAACAATCAGCCAGACAATGACATAGAGCGGGTTGTGGTGTTGGGCGTCGACGGCAGTGATAGGTTCGGCATCGACGACGACGGCGTCGACGTCAACTATAGGCCGGTTCGTGGGGTGGTCACGCAGCGCAAAAAAATTCTCTATGAGAAATGAATGTTGAAAGATGAAAATAAAAATCCCAGAAATAAAAACTCGTGAAGATTATTATCGTGCTTTATTCGGAACGCCAAAACCAGAAGAGAATGAAGTCAGTCCTGTTATTGACAGACTAAAGAAAGAAACTGAAAAACGTGAGAAGAATTTAGAAGGAAAATTCCATATCAAAGAACTTGATGATCGGTACCGTTTTCACAATCTTGAATATCACGACGGTGTTTATACTGTTGATTGGAGCAAGGAAATGCTTACTGGCAGGCAAGAAAACATAAATCCAACAACTCAAGAGTCATAGAGTTTGAAAATCACTTTGTCTTCATAACACAAACACCATTCCAGTCTTTGCCTGGTGAGTGCTTTACGAAATACTCACATCTTTCTATAAACGTTTGGGATGGTGAGTCTCCGCCAGAATCATGCTTCTTTCGCACAGAGTCTGCTTTCTTGAATTCAGATATTGCTTCTTTCCATTTCTGTGCAAAGTAGAGTTCGAGCCCTTTTTCAAAATGCGCGACAACGTCAGGGTACCATTCTTCGGAATGGACTTTTGCAGATACGAGTTCGTATATCATGATCGGTTCAGTTTTTCCTTTTACCGCGACAAGGTCTAGCTTTCGTGTTAGGAATGGTTTGCCTTCGAGCTTTTTCTTTGTGCTTTGGCTGATTATTATGCGGGTGCCATAAGGCTTGTTCAAACCTTCCAACCTAGAACCCAAATTCACAGTGTCGCCCATCGCAGTGTAATCGAATCTGTCATAGCTTCCCATGTTACCTACAACAGCGAATCCTGTGTTCAGCCCGATTCCAATCTCAAGCGGAGGTACTCCTTGTTTCTTCCATTTGATTTGCAGTTCCTTTAGACGTTTTTCCATCTCAAGCGATGTCATGCATGCTCTTTCAGCATGCTTTGGCTGGTCAAGCGGAGCATTCCAGAATGCCATAATTGCGTCGCCCATGTACTTGTCCACGACGCCATTATACTTGAGGATTATGTTGGTCATCTCAGTCAGGTACTCATTCAATAGGTGCACCAGTTTCTCAGGAGTGAGTGCTTCAGATATGGTAGTAAACCCGCGGATATCAGAAAAAAACACTGTGATTTCTCGTTTTTCTCCGCCGAGTTGTAATTTTGCAGGATTGTCAAGGATATGTTTTATGACATCTTTGGATACGTACTTTCCGAATGCTCCAAGCACTTTCTGTCTTGATTTCTTTTCAGAGAGATAGAAATAAATCATGGTTGCTATGTATGTCGCTACGATAGTTGCTGGAACATAGACAATATTCAATATCCATCCTGTGTTGAATATAAATATGGACGCGAAAGTGTAACCTAAAACACTTGCTCCTGATATCACTGCTGCAAGCCATACTGGGAGGTAAAATACCAGAAGTCCTACTCCGATAGCGACGATTATTATTGTCAGGGCAGTCAACCATTCGGGTGCGGTTCTCACACGGTTTCCTGTTATGAATTGTTGTATGGTGGTTGCGTGAATCTCAACGCCAGGCATTGCTTTTCCGTAACTGGTCGGTACAAAGTAGTTGTCGTGAAGATCTGGTGCGGTTGCACCTATTAGTATTATCTTGTCTTTGAACTCTTCAGGGTCATACTTTCCATTTAAGACATCTGAGAACGAGTATCTGTCGTATATTCCTGCAGGCCCCACATAATTGACCAGGAAACGGTTTTCTTTTTCAATAGGTCTGTCGAGATATTGTCTGAATACTGCATATGCAAAGGGTTCAGATTCTCCTTGGATGTTAAGGTTCACAGCCCTTGTTATCCCATCAGGATCTGTAACAACATTGATGTATCCTATGTCTGCAGATGCCGATTTAATCTCGGAAATAGGGTCTAACCATTCTGTTCCTACTACTTGGCTGTTTTCACGTTCGAATTTAAGATACTCGACAGGCATGACTACTCGTCCGTGTTGTTTCACTGCACTAGCAAGTTCTTGGTCTGTATCTGTGTCCGATGTTTCAAAGAATCCGATATCAAACCCGACCACGCGTGCTTCAGAGAGCGAGTCCAGAAGGAGTGTATAGTTTCCTCTTTCCCAGGGCCACCGCCCTATCTCCTGTATGCTTTTGTCATCGACTTCGATGATTGCTATGTTGTTCAGCGGCTGGCTTCCGCCGTACATGAAGTCAGACAGTTTTAGTTGTATGTTTGAATAGAATCCTATCGAGAAAAGTGTTGACATGAAAAGTGCTGCTATTAGTGCTATCACGATGCAAGTCAGGAATCTTGTTCTCCTAAGATCTTTCAGGTTCTTGGGTAGTGCAAGTCCTGCCTGCAGTGTGCGTTTGATCAATGTACCGACCTATCTCGTGTTATCTATGTATTCGTTTTCCGATTCTTGTTGGTTCTTGATGATGTTTGACTGTATATGAACGTCTTCTTGTTGCATGTTGTTTTCATGGATTTCTATCTCGCTTCCAGTGTCATCATCATTGGCTTCCTCTTGGTTTGCTATCGGGTAGTCTTTTGCCCGGGAATATACTCTGTCTTCTCCGTCGCTACCTTCGACAGGTTCCATGCTCTTGAGCTTTTCCAGAGATGATTGTTGTTTTTTGATCTCTGTGGTTATCTTTGCGAACTTGTCCACGCTCTCGGCAGGCAGAATTGTCCTCTTACGTATTTCGTTCTCATCGAACTCACCTCTGTCGAGCCGATCCATATATCTTTTGACATCGTCATCTGTCCACCCTCTGAGACTTTTTACCGTTTTGTATGTGGTCGGGTGCTTATCAATCTCCTGCTGTCTGAGGTTCTTGAGCTGTTTGACTATTAGTTGTTTCTTGATTATTGCTTTTGCCCTGTCACGCTCGTTGAATGGAAGGACTTCCAGCCTTTCTCTTATAGCTTTGTGTCCTGCTTTGACATTGAATTTTTTGTCTCCGAACCTGACATCTACGTTGCCGGACTCCACGCCTACACCGTTGTCATCCACCCAGAAGCTCGTGCCGCGAACTGTAGCCACGGTTGTTGGTGTTTCGACTTCAAAGTTCTGTATGCCTGCGATGGACATAAACTTGTTCCATGTGCTTCCTGATTCTTGTCTGAGCTTTACATTCTTTTTGCTGAGATCTTCGATTGCGATTTCTGTATTTGGATCCATTTGTACAAGTATGCTTTCATATAGTATAAGCACTGCTGATCCATCCAGAGTTCTTACTTTGTCTTTCAGGTCAAGGTCCATTCCATCAGAAGCTGTTGTCCAACCTTTTCCTGTGTCGACTTCTACGCTACCTTCTTCGATGTTAAGGAATGCAACTCTTGTGCTGCTGCCCATGATAAATACAAGGCTCACTATGATGAGAAGGAGAACTACTCCTACTGGGATTCCTATCTTGAGATATTTAGTATTATCTTTCTTTTTAGTCATCTATACCACCCTTTATGATTAATATGATTGTGCTGTTTTGGTCATATCTAATCAGTCTTTATTTATAAATGTTGTCTGGCCAGGCTTTGCATATTTGTTGGAATTTGCCTATTACTTCGCTTTTAGACATTTTAAAGGCATCTAGAAACATTTAAATAGCCCGAAAACACTATATGCTATAGTTTTAGGGTGGATTATTTATGGAACAGAGTGACGAACATAGACCATTTGAACCAGATGTTGAAGGAGAAGAAGAGTGACTGATCCTGAAAAATCCGGAGATATGGAAATGGATGCACATCTCGAACAGCTGAGGGATGAGGCTGAGGAAGAGAGGTTGTTTCAATACCTCAAACGCCATGGCATGGTCCCTGAAAGTAAGATTAAGGACAAGCAACTCACAGACTTCCAAAATTAAGTTTTCTGACTACGCTGATGACGATGTAGCTGGAGCTATTTTTTTACTACTATTAATAAAAACAGAACCTGCGCGTTTAACGTATTTTCCTTATTAGGATTGTTGTGGGTTGCGCGTGTTCTTCAAGAAGCAGTTATTGCGCAAGCACCGTACAAACAGGTATTCAAAAGTATAGTTAAATTTAGTTTCGTGTGTGGTGCTGTTGCTCTACTCAAATCTGTCCTAAGAACTTCTTTCTCATCACAGGCATTATGACGAATGCGATGATTGCGAGCAGTATTGTAAGATACCAGAATCCTTTTCCAGACATCTTTCCAAGCACGAAAAGTGTCAAAGCAACTATCATTATTCCTGCGAGTATGACTGCAAGTATTTGTAGTAGGAATGCTGACATTGGAACTTGTAGTTTCTCTTGTTTCTCAGGTTTTTTATTCGCAGAATTCTTTTTCACCGGAACTTTTTTTGCAGAAGATATTTTTTTCTTAGAATCTATTTTCTTTTTCTTTGCTGCTTTACGTTTTACCATAATAACTAGAAGTAAAAGATTTGGGGTTTATAAGTTTTGGCCTTTAGTTCTCACATGTTCAGTTCTACATAAGTATAACTAAGATCATATATTCCTATAGTTATGAAAGCAAGGTGGTGTGCGAGCATGGCGTCTTCCTTGTTGTTGGACTGTATCGCTTTTTCTAGGGTTTCAGTTATCTTCTTTCCTTTGTCTATTTCGTATTCGAGCTTCTCTTGATCATATTTGTAGAACAATTCATAGTAGTTTCTGAGGTATTTGTTAATGTCACCAAATGTCTTGATTAGTCCTTGGGTGATAGGTTTACGTTCTTTATAGAAATAGTCGCAAATCCTTTTGTACTCATCGGCCAGCCTTTCAAGATCTGCTATCAGTGTGTAAATGATGTTTGCACGGTTCTGGTCGTTGTATCCGCGGGTATTTATCACGCGTCTGCAGTAGTCTGTGAATTTGTTGTTCATCGCTTCAAGAAGTCTTATCTCGTCAAGCCTTTCGAACTCTTTCTTTGATATTGCGTCTTGGCATCTCTCTGACATGTCGAGTAGTAGTATGAATGTCCGTCTTAATATGTTGTCGAATTCCATCTGTTGTGGCGATCCGAGGTCGCGTATGAGGCAGCTGTTCTCATCTTGTTCTACAATTTCGAATCCAGTATAATTATTAAGTCTTTCCTGTATTCTTTTGAACTCTGTGCCGCATTTGAATTTTGCTTTTATTTCAGCATATCCTAGGTGGTAAGCGCTTGATATGAAGTTCTGGTGAAAGAATCCGAAATGGTCTGTTTTAGCTCTTCTTTTTTCGTTTTTTTTTATTTGGCCTGCATTTATCTGGAGGATGTTATTTTTTTCGAAGAGTTCAACTTCATCTCCTGCTTTTATTCCGCTCTTTTTTACCCACTTGGCTGGTAGGCTGACTGTAAGTGTGTTCTGTCCTACACGGTTTATTTTTCGCTTCATGGATGTAATAGAGTATGTCAGGTATAAATACTTTTCGGTTAAGTAATTATATAATTACACATAATAATTATAATTAGAAAAAGTATATATGCTTTGTATGTTTACTTATTCATACATATTTGCAGTGGTAAAGGTGCAAGTGATTGATTTATAGGGATTACACGCCCTTATGCTACTGTTTTATTGGTATAATAAGGTGTGGTAAGCACTTCTCGCGTGCTTCTAAGATGGCTTGGAGGTAATGAAAATGGAAGAACAAGTTAGTATGAATATTGCCAAGTCTGATGAATATAAGTATGAAGATATTGGGTCCACAAGGATATATCCGCAGTTGGCGAGGGCATCGCTCTTCAATCTTCACGCGAATGCACTTGAGATCATCATGGAGAACTTGGGTGCGTTCCAGGGTCCGAAGAACTTTGTTGTCATAGGACCAGGGGCAGAAGTGGTCCCTTTCTCAGAGAATCTCGAGACAGTTGTCAGTATGCTGGATCATGGGAGCCTTGTGCTGATGGACTACAATGCAGACATCTGCGCGAAGATACCTGCTTATCTGCAGCATAAGGGGTTCGGTGATCGGTTCACTATTGTGCAGGTTCCTAAAGGTGAGATTATCGACCCAAGAAAGAGTTCTGACACGATATATGTTGTAGAGCATGATGTTGCAGAGGGACTTGCAGTCGTTGATGGAAGTGTGTCTGGTGTTGACATGACACTTTCTGTGCACCACGTGACTATGTATCTTGATGACATCACCAGGATTGGTGCTGATGTTAAGAAGGTGCTTGCTCCTGGCGGGTTCCTTCATGTCGGAGAAGGTGATGTTGACATGAAGTATAGTGAACGGAAGATACGGTCTCTTGCTGAAGAGATGCTTGAGATGGGCGAGCGCGGTGTCAAGTTCTATGATATGAGGAACTGTCATGGTGATTGTGATGGTGAACGTAATTTGTATTTTGGTGATGAAGATTATTCAGGAAGATTCTCTGTCGATAACAAGGGAGATGTGACTATGCTATTCGGAAGAGGTAGGTTGAGGTATACCAACGCTGCAAGGATGCAGGAAAAGTATGGTGGGCGTATCGATGAACTTGGAGAGATCAAGGGTCAGAAGACTGTTCTGAATTTTCCGTTGATAGATATCGGAAGGCCAGAAGATTTTCAAGGCATGGTGGTGCCTGTGGTAAATTATTATGAGGGTATCGGCGAGGTGACCCTTCCACGTCTTGAGAAGGGTTGCATGAAGGCTTCTACAAGGCAGTTGGTAAGGAGCGAAGTGATGCTGCGAGAGGTCTTGTGGAGTATTATACTCTGCCTGGCGAGTTTGCGGATAGGTTGAGATCTGCAGGACTCAGAGTTGAAGAGCTAAGATATACAAAACACGGTCCTTTTTGCAATATGCTTGCCAAGACGGATTGATTCAGGACAGGAGATATTCTTTGTTCTGAAGGGGGTTCGAAAATGGGAATGATAGATGGTATCTCAACATTTTTTAGAGGGGATGGACTGCCTTTCAATACAGCAAAGTTTTATGGTAAGGATGTACCTAAAGATGTTCGCACACTTTTAGGCAGATATATCAAGGATCAGACTGACAGTGTTGTATCAGTAGGTGGCAAGCCTCAGGCATACATCGTCAACTGCAGGCAGACAAGACAGTTGCATGGCGAGATAGTCAGGGATCTTGTAGAGATTGTCCATCCTGACGCTGTTCTTTGGGACAGGACTGACAAAGTCATAGAACCAGAGACTACATCTAGTACCTTTCTTGAGCAGATCGCAGATGCGGGTTTAGAGCATTTTGTGCCAAGAGTTATGCAGGGTGTTGTAGACTATAGTGAAAGGTACGGAAAGGATCCTCATTGGAATTCGCGGATGCACAATCTATGTGATGATATCGATGCTATGAAGAATATAGCTGTTATTGGGAGTGTTGACAGGGCAAAGAAGAGGATAAAACAGTATGTAAAGGATCCTGTAAGATTGTTAAGGACGCCTGATTACAAACTTGACAGCAGGGAGTATGATCTGTTGGTTCGCGCGTTTGCTGACATATTGAAGGATGAACTGTCTTGGCTCCACGAGGAGATTGATGCTGAAGCAGATAGGCTTGGCGGAGGAGGATCTATACCTAAGATATTCCGAGGAGATTCGCACCCTCAGAATAGGTTGAGACATCTTTCTTGGTTTATCAAGGATGCGGTCTTTGGACATGATTTGGATAAGTTGACAGGTGAGATAGAGTCGTTCTCCTTGCTTCCGGGCATGGATGGTGATATCCATGATTACCTGGGTGAGCAGGGCGCTATGATCCTTAATTTCCAGCTTCATCTTCTTTCAAGAGAAAAGGAGATTAAGCATGGCGAGTATGCCATGGACAGGGAAGATGGTTACGCTTCAGCCTCTGATGATGTGCATGCATACGCGATCAAGGATTTGTGCGGTCGTCTGCAGATTCCGCTACTGCATTATGATGATGGTCCGTTGAGGGATGCCGAAGATGAGCATAACATGAGAGGGTTGGATATACGTAAGAAGATACCTCATTTCAGGAAAAGGATGTATGGCAAACACGAGAATACGGATTCTCAGAGAAGGCATGCGATGGGAGTGAATCTTGCAGCTTATCTATCCCGGAACCGGCATGATACTGTTGTGGCCATAGGTGAGATGTGTTTTAAACGCGCTGTTCCTTACGAAAATGTATTTTTGCGCGATCTTAACCCGCCTATGATAAATATGCTGGAGAAAAACGGTATAGCCTATTGTATTGTAGATTTGGTCTAATTTTTTTCCTTTTTTTCTTTCTTATTCTCTTTCTCTGCTAAGAACTCGCGAAAAGCGTCTCCCATCATTTCGACTGTGCATTCTTCGCGTATAGGATCATAATCTGGGAAGGTATACTCGATATGTCCGCAGGATCTGCATCTAAATAGAGTGCTCTCTTTGCCGTCAGCCTGAGTCTTTATGACTTCATGATGCTTTTTCGTGCCGCATTTTGGGCATTCTTTTATCTCTACCACTATCTTCTCCACTCTCAACACCTTTGCTTTAATCTTCTCTTTTTGTCGCTAAGCCACGCCCTGCTCCGCTTGCTTTACAAGCTCTCGCGCCGCCATGCACGCATATGTAAAAATGCGAAAACATGAGGCGGCTACGGTCGTGTCTTAGCTCACTCAACCTTGTCGAACTCTACTACGAACTCATGATCTTTTATCTTCTCCTTTTTCTTGTGTTCGTGCATCTTTGCTGGTTCGTTGTGTGTTATGTTTATCTGGGTGGCTCCAACCTTCTCCTTTATTGAATCCATCCAGGGTTTTAGCATCTTTACCATATCTTCATCAGTCTGGACAAATAAGGATATCCTGTCTGGTTTCTGTAATTTGACATCTTTTCTCATTGCCTGTATCTTTCTCATGAGCTCTCGTGCGTATCCTTCTGCGTCGAGGTCAGGTGTCCTTGCAAGGTCCAGATAAGTGAATCCGTTCTTGAATTCTCCTTCGGTGTATCCTGAGGGCACTTCGCGTTTTATGATGATGTGTTCGCGTGTGAGTTCGTACTTTTCTCCGTCAACCTCTACATTGAATTTTCCATCATCCTCTAGTTTTGAGAGTATGCTTTCAGGACTCATCTTTGTGAGCTCTGCAACAACTAACCCTGATTTTTCTCCAAAGTCAGGTCCCATCTTTGTGTAGTCTCCTTTGACTGTGAAGTTTACCTTGTCGAAATTTTTCATCACAGTGAGTTTTTTGACGTTTGTCTGTATCTGTATTGTCTGTCCAAGGTCTTCGACTGCAGAGGTTGTATCTTCAGATTTACTTACGAGTAGAACTTCGCCGATTGGCCATCTGACTCCGAGCTGTGCTTTCTCTCTGGCAGAGAGTATTGATTGTATGATATTTTTTGCAAGATCGAATCTTGTTTCGAGTCCTTCATCTATCAATGATTCATCTGCAGCAGGCCAGTCTTCGTCGTGCACACTATCTTTTTCGAGCCCGAACTCATTTTTCATGTTCAGGTATATCTGTTCTGTTATGAATGGGCATAGTGGTGACATTATTTTGACTGTCTGCAGCATGCAGTGGTATATCACGCTGAGCACGGTTTTCCTTTCTTCTTCATCAGCGCTGTTGGCCTTGTCTCTGGTCATTTGGATGTATGTTCTTGATAGTTCCAGGAAAAGGTCGGTTATTTCTGCAGGGACTTCATGTACCAGGTATTTTTCCATCATCTCAGACACTTTTTTGATTGTGCTGTGCGTCCTGGATATCATGTACTTATCAACGGTATCAAGTTTCAGGTCGCTTAGAGGTGCTGGTGTGAGGTCGAAGAGTTTGCACTGGTCTATCAGGTACTTGTGCGTGTTCCAAAGGATAGTGAGGTTCCTGTGCCTTAGTTTTATCTCGTCCCAGCTGAAGTTCATATCGTCTCCGACAGTGACGTTGGTTGTATACAGCCTAAGTGTGTCTGCGCCGTGCTTGTCGATGACTTCGTACGGTGATATGATGTTGCCAAGACTCTTTGACATCTTCACTCCTTCTACGTCTGTGACAAATCCGTGCATGTAGCAGGTGTTGAAAGATGGTCTGTCTAAAGCCAGCATAGATGTGACCATGAGCAGGTTGAACCATCCTCGTATCTGGTCTTTTCCTTCTATTATAAAATCTGCAGGGTAGTACCGTTCGAAAAGGTCTTTCCGCACAGGATAATCAAGTATGTTCCATGACAGTGTTCCTGCGTCGATCCATACGTCTAGTATGTCGGGTATCCTTTTCTTTTTGTCTCCGCACTCGCAGGATATCTCTACTTCGTCTATCCAGGGTATGTGAAGGTTTTCTGGGCAGTGTCCTGCTTTCTCTTTCAGTTCCATTGCGCTGCCGATGACGTCGTACTTTCCGCATGTCGGGCATTTCCATATTGGTACTGGTGTTCCCCAGTATCTTTGTTTTGTGATGGAGTTATCTCTGAGATTTTCAAGCCAGGACCTGAACGCATTCTTTGCTGCTTCTGGCACCCAGTAGGTCTTATCATTTGCTTCGACCATTTTTTCTTTGAGGTCTTCTGTCTTGAAGAACCATTGTTTTGTGGTTCTGAAGACTACAGGATTGTGGCATCTTTGGCAGTGTGCGTAATCGTGCTCAACTTCGGTGCTGGCCACGAGTATTCCGTCTTTTTCCATTGCTTCTATGAATTTCTTGTCGTCTTTTTTTGCTCGGAGTCCTGAGAATTCTGCCATGCCTTCTGGGAATATTCCGTCTTCGCGCAGGTTGTTGAATGCAGGGATATTATTCTTGTATCCTACTTCAAAATCTTCTGGTCCGCATCCTGGTGCGCAGTGCACAAGTCCTGTTCCTGCTGAAGTATCTACGTACTCATCAGATAATACTACTGTATGTGCTTTTGGGTGTTTTGCTTTGATCTCTTTGTAATGGTCCCATCTGTTGTTCCATGGGTGTGTGTATTCCAGCCCTTCTAAATTCGCACCAGGGAATTCTTCGAGCACTTCAAGTTTGTGTTCTGTGAAGTTCTGTATCACAGGTGCTGCTAGTGCTTTTGATAGTATCCATATTTCGTTTCCGACTTTGGCTTTTACATATGGGAGTTCTGGGTGTACCATTATTGCCAGGTTGTATGATATTGTCCATGGTGTTGTCGTCCAGATTATGAGGTATTCGTTTTCTTTTCCTGTTACTGGGAACTTGACGAATATCGAGTCTTCTTTGACTTCCTGGTATTCGCATTCGTGTTTTGCCATCGCGGTCTGGCATGATGCGCACCAGCTCATTGTCCTGAGTCCTTCGTACAGTCTTTCTTTCTCGTGTGCTTTCTTGACCAGGAACCATTCTCCTTCCATGTATTCGTTGTTGATTGGGTAGCATGCGTTCTCAAAGTCCATCCATACGCCTAATCTCCAGAGATCTTTGTCCATGAGTTTTGCGTTCTCTACGCTCCACTTGATGCATTCCTTGATGAAGTTCTCCCTGCCAAACTTTTCAATCGCTTCCTTGTTCTCAAGTTTGTGGAGTGCCATGACTTTGCGTGATGTGGGCAGTCCGTGCATGTCGTATGCCGCTCTGTCAAAAACATCAAATCCTTTCATACGTTTGTATCTTAGGACCATGTCTTTCATGGTGTTGTTCCATGCCTGGCCTAAGTGGATCTTGCCTGATGTGTATGGCGGGCCTTGTATAAAGAAGAAGGGTTCTTTGTCTTTGCCCTTTGCTTTGATGTTTGGATAGGTTTTGTTCTTTTCCCATCTCTCGATTATACTGTCTTCTACTTCTTTGAAATCATATGAACCTTTCCTTGCGGTCATGTATAAAACACCTCGGATGTGTCTGTTTCTTTTGAAGAACCTATTTTGTATGATTCCCATATTTGCTGACGCGTACGAGACCAGCAAATTTCTATAATTTGCGCTGCCTCGGATGTGTCTGTTTCTTTTGAAGAATCTATTTTGTATGATTCCCATATTTGCTGACGCGTACGAGACCAGCAAATTTCTAT
>CAZXTQ010000033.1:0-14425 GCA_964643595.1 uncultured Methanosarcinales archaeon | reverse complement strand
AAGGCGGACTTAAGGCGAGAACACCAAAGAAAAAGGCCTGGATGGCAAAGATAAGAGTGCAAAGAGGATTCCTCAAGCTACTACGTGACAAAGATCACATCAACAAGTCAACTTACCAGAACCTATACTTGAAGTCCAAAGGAGGATTTTTCAGAAGCAAAAGACACATCAAGCTCTACCTTGAAGAACATAACATATTGAAAACAGACAAGAAGAAATAGGTTTGTGTACCTAATATAAAATAAATATATGATATAACTATATGATTATGATATAACTATAATATAATTATATGATAATAACAAATATGTGATAATAACAGGATAATCCAAAATGGCAAGAGACAAATACGGAAAGACGAGAACTGTTCCACATAGAAGGCACAGGCAGGGCAAGACCCATTACAAGAAACGTCTAGCATTGCTCAAGTCAGGACAGCAAAGACTTGTCATAAGGACATCATTGAACCAGACAATCACACAGATAATTCAATACCATCCAGACGGGGATAAAATACTTGTATCAGCAACATCAAAAGAACTCAACAAACTATGCTGGAAACTACACACTGCAAACATACCAAGCGCATATCTTACAGGACTGCTCCTCGGAATGAAAGCAAAGAAGAACAAGGTGACATCAGCGATACTTGATCTTGGACTACAATCACCTATACATGGCGGAAGAATAAATGCAGCACTCAAAGGTGTATTTGATTCAGGCATAAAGATAAACTGTTCTGAAGAAGTATTCCCTCCTGAAGAACGGCTCAATGGTAATCACATATCAAAATACGCAGATAAACTCAAAAAAGAAGGAGACAAGTACAATAAACAGTTCTCCAGATGTGTTAAAGTAGGTGTGAAACCAGAAGACACATCTAAACTTTTCGAAGAACTGAAGAACAAGATAAAATCAATGTAATAATCGAAAAATATGTCGAAACATATACTACCCGGTAACAACCAAAATGGCAAAACAAGAAACTGAACCAAAGCAGGAAGAAGTCATCAAAGAGGACAATCAACCAGAAGAAGATATTGTAGTCCCTGAAAAAGATGAAGAGTCACCTAAGCATATAGCTCCTGCAAAAGCAACGCCTGCTCCAAGAGGCAAACCTGGATTCGGAAAGCAAGACCAGACATTTGACGTAGATTCCTGGAAGCCAAAGACTGAAGTCGGAAAAAAAGTAAAGCTAGGTGAAATAACCAACATTGACCAGGTACTCAATACAGAAAAGATAATTCTCGAGTCAGAGATAGTAGATGCACTTTTACCTTCATTAGAATCTGACCTGCTGCTCATAGGACAATCAAAAGGAAAGTTCGGCGGAGGACAGAGAAGAGTCTTCCGACAGACACAGAAGAAGACAAAAGAAGGCAACAAACCAAGCTTCGCCACCTGCGCAGTCGTAGGAGACAGGAACGGGCATGTTGGAATAGGATACGGTAAGTCAAGAGAGACAGTCCCTGCACGAGAAAAAGCAGTAAGAATGGCAAAGATTAACCTCGTCAAGATTAGAAGAGGATGCGGATCATGGCAGTGCACCTGCAAAGAACCACATTCAATACCGTTTGAAGTAGAAGGAAAGTGTGGATCAGTCAAAGTAAAGCTAATGCCAGCACCAAAAGGAACAGGACTCTGCGTAGGCAGCGAGATAGCAAAAGTCCTTAAGCTAGCAGGAGTGCAGGATGTATGGTCCAAGACAGAAGGAAAGACTACATCAAGAGTCAACATGACACAGGCACTAATGAAAGCACTTGAACAGATAATGACTGTGAAGGTCCAGTCAAAGTTCAAGGACACACTCAACATATCAGAATAAGCAAAAGAACATTCAAAATAACTCAATACAATGGAAACCGAAAACAAACCACAAGAAGCGAAAAAAGTCGCTCCAAAAGCACCTGCCAAGACCAAGACTACCGGCGGACATTTCGCAGCCATACTGATAAGAAACACAACACAGGCAGACTGCAAGATGAGAACAACACTAAAGATGCTCAGGCTTAACAAGAAATTCGCATGCGTAGTGGTAGAGAACAATCCTGTAATGAAAGGAATGCTTACCAAAGTAAAAGACTATATCACATTCGGTGAGATAGACGATGCAACACTCAAGACCCTTGAACAGAAGAGGGGTGTGAAAGATTCTGAAGGTGAACTGAAGAAACACTTCCACCTACATCCTCCACGAGGTGGATTTGAAAGAAAAGGCATCAAGCACAGCTTCACACAAGGCGGAGCAATCGGATACCGAGGAGATAAGATAAACGCACTCATCAAAAAGATGATGTAATACTAATCGTAAAATGACAACTCACAAAAGGAAAAAGGATACCAGACAAAGGGCCAAGACAACACATGGCTTTGGTAGTATGAAGAAAAACCGCGGAGCAGGACACCGCGGAGGCAGAGGCAGAAGCGGCTCCGGAAAGAGAGGAGACCAGAAGAAGCCAATGTACTGGAAAGAGGAAGTAAAACAAGGTAAATACGGTTTCAGCTCAAAATCACGAATACCAGAGATGAAAACAATAAACATCAAAACTATCGAAGACACATTGACAACTCTGGTTAAAAAAGGACTTGCCAAGAATGAAGGCGGCGCTTTTGTCGTTAACCTTACAGATTTAGGATATAATAAACTGCTAAGCACAGGCAAGCCAACACTCAAACTAAAGATTACTGTCGATTACGCAACACCAAACGCTGTCAAGAAAATAACCAAAGCAGGCGGCGAAGTCAAGGTACTTGTAGTCAAAAAAACAAAGAAAAACAAAAAAGAGGACTCAGCTGACGCACCTGCAGATACAGGAGAAGATGTCGAGGCCACAGAAGAGTAAGCGCTCTTCAAAATAAAAACCATTATCACTCTGCACAATGGGACTCTTTAACATAATCACATCGTATCTGCCTGAGGTAACTAAACCCACGCAGAAAAAGCTTTCTTTCAAAGAAAAACTCAAATGGACAGCCATCTGTCTAGTCATATTCTACGCGTTAGGCCTTGTTCCTTTATTCGGACTGGGACACAACGCACTACAACAGTTTGAATACTTATCAATAATATTAGGTGCCCAGTTTGGAAGCCTGGTATCATTAGGAATAGGACCATTAGTAACAGCATCAATAGTGTTACAGCTGCTCAGCGGTTCAGGACTTGTAAATTTCGACCAGACAACACATGAAGGAAGGAAGAAATTCCAGGGAACACAGAAGATAATGAGTCTGTTCTTTGTTATATTCGAAGCATTTATTTACGTATTCATGGGAGGACTAGCACCACCACCAGAACTTGTAGGAACAGGATTATACTTCCAACTCGAACTATTCCTCATATTCCAACTGTTCCTTGGTGGACTACTCATCATGTTTATGGATGAAGTTATAAGCAAATGGGGATTTGGATCAGGAATAAGCCTGTTCATCGTCGCAAACGTCGGACAATCCATATTCATAAGAGCATTGTCACCATTACCCTCGCCTACTAATCCAAGTATAGCAACAGGAGCAATACCTGCACTTTTCCAAAGCCTTGCAGCAGGAGATGCAGTTACAGCAGGACTCATGCTTGCAGCAGTAATATCTACTATAGTAGTTTTTGCACTTGCAGTATATGCACAAGCAATGAAGATAGAGATACCACTTTCTTTTGGCAGAGTGAGGGGACATGGAATCAGATGGCCACTCGCATTCATATATACATCAAACATTCCAGTAATATTAGTTGCAGCATTACTTGCAAACGTACAGCTTTTTGGCAGACTTTTACAGAATTGGGGACATCCAATACTGGGAACATTCGTCGGTAACACACCAGCAACAGGACTCGTATCATGGCTCTACTCACCAGACATAGTAGGCAAGGTGATTAGAGGCAGCGTAACACTATCAGACTTTGGTCAAGGAGCAGTATACATGTTTTTCATGATGGGCGGAGCAATCATATTCAGCATATTCTGGGTACAGACAGCAGGAATGGACTCAAGAAGCCAAGCACAGAAGATAATGAGCTCAGGATTGCAGATACCTGGATTCAGAAAAGATCAGAGGATACTCGAGAAAGTACTCGACAGATACATAGGACCATTGACAGTCATGGGCGCTATCGCCGTAGGATTCCTTGCAGGAATAGCAGACCTATCCGGAGCACTAGGAAACGGAACAGGAATACTGCTCGCAGTCATGATAATCTACAGGATGTACGAAGATATAGCAAAACAACACATGATGGACATGCACCCAATGATGAGGAAGTTCATGGAATAATGGTCTGAAAAAATGGTATTTGAATCACTACTAAACCCCATATTCTCACCGCTTCTCAAACTAAATATATTACTAGCAATAGCAATAATCTCATTGTTGATATCTCTGATAATCACTATCGTCTACAAATACATGACAGACCAGACGATGATGAAAGACCTTAAGACACGACAAAAAGATATGCAGAAAAAGATGAAATCCCTCAGGAATGAACCTGAGAAACTCATGAAAGTACAGAAACAGGCAATGGAACTCAACATGACCTACATGAAGCAAAGCTTCAAACCAACACTCATAACTTTCTTACCAATAATAATCATATTCGGATGGCTTAATGCACACATGGCATACGACCCGATACTTCCAGGACAGGAGTTTCCTGTAGATTTAGTATTTCAATCAGGATTCACAGGAGACGTAACTGTAAGCGTGCCTGAAGGTGTATCTGTGGTCGGAGATTCAGTACAGGATATCGATGAATACGGAATGGCAAAGTTTAATTTCAAGGCAGAAGAAGGCGATTATTTACTGGTCTTTGAACACGACGGAACAAGCTATGACAAAGAGCTCACAGTCACAACAGAACCCATTTACGCACCAGTACAGAAAACATTCAAGAAACAGCCATTACGGATGATAACAATCGGCAACGACAAGATGATAGCAATAAACCTGTTCGGCAAAGATGAAGGCGGATTCTTCCAAGGCAGAGTAGGATGGCTAGGAACTTACATCATATTCTCACTCATATTCAGCATCGGACTCAGAAAACTACTCAAGATATATTAATTCTGAATAACTTATCCTATTTCAATCATAATCATGGAATCATTCAATGAATTGGTCGAGACTGCGCAAGCTGTCTATAAAGAGAACTTTCCACTCACCACTTGGTTTGGTAGATGCATATTCTTATCCTGGTATTGTGACGTGGGCACTTGTGATTTCTGTTTTAGGTCGACAGTAAAGCACAAGATAAAGCACGCTAGTTCTGCTAAGAGAAGCAAGGCTTCAATAATTGTGGATGCAATCCTTGGCAAGAACTTGGGCTGGAGAATAGAATTCCTGACAGGAGGGTATAGGATATTCTCTTTTGAAGAACAGCTTGAAATATGCAGACTAGTCTCACTTGTATACGGACATAAGATCTGGCTTAATCTTGGACTTCTAGATAAAGAACAGCTCCAGAAGTTAGAACCTTACGTTGAAGGAGTATGCGCTTCGATAGAATGTGTAAATCCTGAATTACATCTTAAGATATGTCCTGACAAGCCAGCAGAACCTTATTCTCAGATGCTGAAGATGGCAAAATCAATGGGGTTCAAGACATCATGCACAATAGTCATAGGCCTCGGCGAGAAAAAATCTGATTTTGAGAATCTTGCAGAGTTTATCGAGTCACATTCGCTTGATAGGATAACCTTCTATGCATTAAAGCCTGTAGTCGGGACTCCATATACAAAAAGCCCTGAACCAGAAGAATACGTCTGGTGGGTAGCACAGACACGGATACGGTTTCCAAAATTAGAGATCATGGCAGGATTGACACCACAGAGATCATCTGATTATGCAGGACTGCTTTTGCGCGCTGGGGCAAACGCACTCACCAAATTTCCTGCAGTAAAACGCTTTGGAAGTTTACAAGCTCTGGAGATAGAGAAACAGGCTCTGGAGGCAGGTCGTGAGTTTACAGGAAGTCTGACTGTAGTTCCTGATGTCGATTGGGACTCTGAAGTTGATAGGTTAAATTTGGATTATGATCTGGCAGAGGCTGTTAGGGAGAAATTGAAGGATTATTTGGAAGGGATGCAAAATAATGTCCGCAACACTGATGTACTTCATTAATAGTAATAATGTATTTGTTTAGCTCAATAATGGCAGTACTGCCACGCGGCTACACCATACTTAGTTGCTATCCGAAGAATCTGTTTTTGGTCGCTGCGCGAACATTAATTAATATTCCTGAAGTGCAACCCACTTTGAAATGCTTATTGGAAGACACGCACGTCGCGGCGGCAGCACAACCAAAAACAGCTAAACAAATACGTAATAATTAAATATCCAACCACTATCACATATCAACATGGCATTTACACTTGAACAGACATTCTATCTGACTTTGTTACTGTTTACATTCTATGGTTGTCTTAAATCACTGATGATCTATAGGGTCAAAAGAGAGTTCAAATACCTGGTCATACTGGCATTCTTCATCATAATAGCACCACACATATGGATAAAAGCATACGGACTACAGATGCAGGAATTTCTGGTCACATTCCAGTTCACAATAACACTTGTACCTCTTGCTTTGTTCTTATTTTATGATTACTGGGAACGCAAGAAAAAAGAAGAAGAGAAAGACAAGATACGAATCAAGACCTTTTTTGAAAGATATGTAAATCCAAAAATAATAACAGAGCTGCTACAGCAGGAAAAACTTGAACTACACGGTAGAAGACAGAAAGTCACAGTATTTTTCATGGACATAAGAGGATTCACAAAGATGTCAGAGAAACTACCCCCAGAACAGGTAGTACACATACTAAACCACTATTTTGACATATCGACCAGCATCATATTCAAATACGACGGCACAGTCGACAAATTCGTAGGAGACTGCGTCATGGCACTGTTTAACGCACCGACAAACGTAAAAGACCATGAACTCAAAGCAGTAAGAGCTGCACTAGAGATACAAGAAGAGGTCCGAAAGTCAGGAAAAGTAGACACAGGAATAGGAATACACGTAGGAGACGCAATCGTAGGCAACATAGGCAGTAAACACAAGATGGACTACACTGCAATAGGCGACACAGTCAACACAGCATCCCGGCTTGAAGGACAGACAAAAGCAGGAGAGATAGTCATCAGCAAAGAAATGTACGAAAAAGTAAAAGACATATATCCAACCAAACACAAAGAAAAAATAATGCTCAAAGGCAAACTGAAACCTGTTGAAGTATACCGGTACAAGACAAGAACAGAAAGATACGGCGGAAAATGAGAAAACTAAGAAAAGTCAAGATGCCGAGGATTAATATGCCTGATATAGACCTGAAACGATCCCGATTCAAAATACCTGAAAAAGCCAAAGAGCAGCACAGGAAGCTTAAACGTCACATAAACAAAACCCTCCCTGCAAACGGCACTCAGTTCGGCAAACAGATAAACAAGAAAATAACCTCCTCACATAAGATCTGGAGCAATGTGGGCGTAGCATTTTTTGGACAAAAATCACTTGAGAACATAACACATTTTTCAAGCTACTTCCTAGGATTTTTCATGCTGGTACTTATAGATCTGGTGATGATATTTCCAACAGACAAGAAAGCACTCGCAATCGACGCACTTGTTATTAATTTCTTTTCGGTACTTGCAGGACTGCTACTCATAAACATAATAACATTTGTGGCCATGAAAGCAATAGGATCAAAAGCAACCTTCAAAGTATTCTTCAGCACAGTAAACACTACACTGTTCATGAGCCTATTGATATTCTCAATACCCCTTGCGCTGGTAAGTTTCGCACTTTTCTCAACAATGCTGAAAAGTCAGACTGTAATCAACATGTTCTTCAGTCTTATACCCTTATACAATTATCTGGTATATGGGTGGGCATCAGAGACACTGTCGCGCCTTAAGGGGGCGCGTTCAATAATCGTTGCGTTGATAGCTTTATTGTTAATACTATTCCTGAACCTATTATTACCTTATATCATGATGTGAAATCTGGTTCTTATACTCTGAGCGGGAATACTCCACCGTTTTTTGAGCAGTTCATGCTCAAAACCGTCAAGCAAAGCTTGAAGTTACGGTGGAGATGTGCGCTCCGGTCGACCTACTATTGATACCCCGACCTCTATCATTTAGTTCCTGCGTGAAAGAATTCAAGCAAAGCTTGAATTTTAGGTCGGGGAGTAGGTCATACTCGATTTCTTGGTATGTAATAAGTCAGTTTGACTCTGAATATATGCTGCGCTCCGTCAGAATAATTCACTAATCTCTAAACCGTGCGATTGTGAAATCTGAATGAACCACCCAATGACTGCGCTAGGCGGCATATATTCACTTTATACAGCAGACTTATTACATACATTTCTTGATAAGATTTAAATAGCTTAAATACTGATTCTATTTTGTTAGAGCATGATACGCCCTCAAAAAAGAGCATCAAAAGAAGTACTTCCAGTAAATAATATACTGGCAATCTTAGTAGTCCTGTTCACGATAACTTCGGTCATATCTAGCTATAATGCTTATCAAAATTCGAAAAATACTCTGCAAGAGATGACTGGAGAAGTAGTCACAGATGGTGCGCAGGCAAGATTATGTGTTAACAAACAGCCAAGCATTGTACAGAATTGCAGTGCATACGCAACTGTAGGGACAGGTTATTATTGTGATGTAGATTCCATTGATCCTGATAATGATACTATTGTGTTTAATGACAATACAAGTCTATTCGACATAGATACAGAAACCGGAGAGATAATATTCACACCCGCAGCAGGAGATGTCGGGACGCATAATATTTTAGTAACTGCTTTAGATGGTAAAGGATGCTCAAATTCCAATGCTTTTTTTATCTTTACAATCACTATATCAGAAGTTCCTGGTATTATCCCGCCCAGTGGAGGAGGAGGTGGTGGAAGTGGTGGTGGAGGTAGCGACGGAGAACCCGCAGCATGTACACCCTTATGGGATTGCACACCATGGAGTTCCTGTAGAATTGATGATACAAGAACACGTACTTGTTATACTCTGAATAACTGTCCTGAAAACAAACCTCCAGAGCTCGAAGAGTGCATATACATACTACCCCCTTTACCAAGGAAATTTAAATATTCTCAGTTTGATTTCTGCGACTTTGACAATGAAGAAGAATGCCTAAGAAATGTAGGAATTAGAGAAGACTGGTTCATGACCTACAAAGGAACAGTCTATGTTCTTAACTTTGACAGCATAACTGATACTGGAATGGAAATCAGCATAGATGACCTTCGTTACATATCTTTAGGCATGAAACGCATAAAGCCAATAGACATAGATCTTGACGGCGCAGATGATTTCGATTTAATATATCATAGTGTAAGCGGAGTTCGTGGAGATGTAACAGGAAAACTCATACGACAGGTAGAATCTGTAAGAGAAAAACCTGTATACATAGAAGTATTACCCTGGTGGATAACAGCACTGCTTGTCTTCGTCTATAACAATGCCTGCATAATTGCATTTATGGTAATCATACTAGCTTCAATAATGATATATACAGAGCTGATGGACCGAGTTGAAGGAAAGAAACAAGAAAAGAAATAATTGTATTTGTTTAGCTCAATTTTAGCAGTACTGCCACGCGGCTACATCGTAGTCGGTTGCTATCCGATGAATCGACGTTTGGTCGCTGCGCGAACATTGTCTAACAAAAAATAAGTGCAACCCATTTAGCACTCATCTTTGGAGGACACGCACGTCGCGGCGGCAGTACAGCCAATAACAGCTAAACAAATACAAATAACTTAAAAAGCAAAAACGATAAAAATAAACTCCAAATATATCTATCTTGTTCTTAAATATTCTATATCTCTATGCTGTTTCTGGAAATCATGAGATGTTTCAATAAGTAGTCTGCTTTTTTCAGGAACAAGACTCTTAAGATAATCCAGCTTAAGATCGCCGTCTTTAAGATGAAGGTGAAGATCTTTTCTGTCCTGGATGTTAGTGTCAGAGATATGAAAGTAATCAGGCTTTAAAGTCAGCATTTTCTTTATGAACTTGACATAATCAATATCCTTACTATGTGCATACTCTGCAGCATGAGGAAAGTCAAGACACATACCTTTCTTTGTTTGTTTCATCAGCTTCTTTATCTGCTCAAAACTATTACCTACATGAGGGAAACCTTTTGTCTCTGCAGTAAGGTTCTCTACTATGAACCTTGAATCCAGACGTTTCAGGAAACTGATGGATTGTTTTAGGCTGCAGTTTTTGTTCTCTAAGTATCCTGGATGAATGACTATAACATCGGCGTCCAGAGTATCTGCTGCATTGACTGCTGTATCCGTACCTAATTTGTTGATCTCGACTGTTTTGTAAGGATCTGCAGGATTGAAATCCCATCTGGAATGTATATTATGAATAGTGAAAGGTTTTTTCAGCACTTTAAGTTTTCTGAAATCAGATTTTGGTATTGCCATGACTTCGAAAAAGTCTGTGTAGCGCTCAATCTTCTTTGCGTAAGCAAGGTCTTTTGGGAAAATCTTTATTCCGATCTGCATTTTTATCACGTTTTTAATCTATTGTTTATAACGTATGTAATAAGTCAGTCAGACTGTGAATATATGCCGCGCTCCGTTTGAATAATTCACAGATTTTTAAACCGTGCGATTGTGAAATCTGAATGAATCACCCAATAACTACGCTAGGCGGCATATATTCATTTTATGTAGCAGACTTATTACATACATTATAATCTATTGTTTATGATCAAGGTATTATCTATTCATAGCGGAGAGCGTCAACAGGCTTCATCCTAGCAGCCTGGCGAGCAGGGAGAGTTCCTGCAAGAGCGCCGACCAGGAAAGAGAACAGGAACGCACCTCCAATAAGCCAGTAAGGATAGATTGCCTGGATAAGACTCCAACCACCTGCGGCAGCTCCAACTGAGACCAGTTGACTCAGGCCAAGGCCGATACCTATTCCTACAATGCCACCAACAGCACCAAGTATGCCTGACTCAATCAGGAAAATCAAAAAAATATCGCTGTTTCTCGCTCCAATCGCTTTCATAATCCCAATTTCATTAGTCCGTTCCATTACCGCAGTATACATCGTGTTAGCGATGTTCACTCCTCCGACGAGCAGAGATATGCTGGCTATACCTGTAAGGACAATAGTCAATATCAACAGGATCGTGCTGAAAGAACCCATAACCTCCTGAGTTGTCTGCACCAGAAAATCTTCCTCGCCCTCCTTGACATCACGGGTTTTTCTTAATTCTTTCTTGACTTTTTCAGCGACTTTTTCAGAATCAGTCCCAGGTTTTATCTTTATGAAAAAATAATCAAGAGCATCATCTTCAGCATTAAATATATCTTTAGCATCTTCAATACTAATATACAACTGACTATCATCAGAAGGGTTTCCAACCTCACTCACGCTACCCACCACCTTGAATTTCTTACCCTCAATTTCTATCTTATCACCCACAACAACAGGCTTATCAAAGAAATCAGCAGTGTAATACCTGAAAGGAATATTAACTTCACGATTACGGTTCACACCACGTCCTTCTACATACTCGACACCAAAAGATTCCATAACTTGTTCATAAGGTGCATCACTATCATCAATACCCATGACAAATCCGTACTTTATCTCGCCTCCGAATTCTACCTGAGATATCTTGTATATCATCGGACTCACCCAATCAATCTCTCCGATAGACCTCACAGCATCCACATCATTTTGAGTGAGCTTGACAGTGCTTGGAGCAAAACCCATCGAAGTTCCTGGAGTCACAAATATCTTATCAGTCCCGAGCAGAGAGAACTGTCTATCGATGCTTGCCTTCAGTCCAAGACCTAGTGATATCAAGGCGACAACAGCAGCTATACCTATGAAAATACCTATTAGTGTGAGTGCTGTACGCTTCTTCTGACTCATGAATGTCCTGAACGCCAGCTTGAAATAATCAGTCCACATATTTTTACTACCTCATATATAAATCTCATCTATAAATATAAAATCATTTACGTAACGCATCAACAGGGCTCAATTTCGAAGCCTGTATCGCAGGGAAAGTTCCTGCAGCAGCACCGACAATAAAAGCGAAAAGCAAACCCCCTAAAATAAGAGGCCAACCCATATAAGCCTTTAACGAATCAACACCAAATTGCATCGCTGCAATCTCAGCACCTTTACTTATCACAAGACCTAATATCACACCCAGGGCTCCGCCTACAGCACCAAGCAAGCCAGACTCAAAAAGGAATATCAGCATTATACTCGAGTTTCTTGCACCAACAGATTTCATAATACCAATCTCTCTAGTACGTTCCACAACTGACGTGTACATCGTGTTCATGATACCTATTCCTCCGACCAGCAGAGAGATTGCTGCAAGTCCTATCAGAACAGCCTGAACTACACCAAGCACAGCTTCAAAAGCAGCGATGACCTGTTTAGACGTCTGGACACTGAAATCCTCTTCACCTTCCTTGACATCCCTAAACTTCCTGAGTTTTCTCTTGGCAGTATCGGCAACAGTGTCAACATCAAAACCTTCTCTAACCTTAATGAACATGGCAGTCACTTCATCAGGCTCGCCGAAAACATCTCTTGCAGTATCAAGTGGAATCCTGATTGCGTCATCACTTGATATCAAACCACCTGTCTTTGCGTGTATTCCAACAACCTCGAATGGGACACCATTTATCAGGATAGTATTTCCTATTTTGATATCATCATCAAACATCTCATAAGCGACATCCCAACCGATAATTACCTTATACCGGTCACTATTTCTTAGAAAGCGACCTTCGCCTATATTGAACTGAGACTGAGACTTATAGAACTCAAGCATTTCACTCTCAGTTGGAAAACCCCACACCAATTGCTGTTTAGTCTCTTTTTTGTGAGTTATATATGCACTCTCACTGTATACTCTTGCAGTAGTATCTATGCCTCTTATCTTTCTGACAACCTTCCAATCATCTTCTGTGAACTTAGCAGGACTGATGAAACCGCTGACAGGTCCGAACTGAGCACCGCCTGGAGAGATTACAATACGATCAGTACCAAGCTTTTTGAATTCTGAGAGAAGCGCGTCCTGCATACCCTGACTCAGAGAAGTAAGACCTACAACAGCCATTATGCCAATGAAAATTCCAATTACTGTAAGCCACGACCTAAGTCTTCTCCTAGTGAGATTACTGAAAGCAATCTTGAAATAATCGAATATCATATTCAGAGTCCTTATTAGTTATGCTGATATTAATGATAAATAATATAGTGATGATAAATAATATTCAATACAATCAATAAAAAAACAATCAATAAAAAAGAAAAAATTGAGAAGTGCTTATTTTTTCTGCGTTTGCATCTTCTTTTTCCTTTGCTTATCCCACCACCGGTATCCTACCCAGACAACAATGATAATCACAATAGCAAGGATAATCAACATACCACTATTGCTGGTAGATTCACCTTTCTCTGCAGCAGTCCGTATCTGGTAAGTCAAAGTGATATCTTTTGCATAATCAACGTTATTCGCGTCCTTGAATGTTATGTGCAGAGGGAATTCAAGCGCACTGCTATGATCAGCATCTCCGTTGTTGTTCAAGTATATTGTGAAATCAATACTTTCAAAGTCATCAGAATCGATATTACCTATATATTCCTCTTTTGAAGAAATAATTTTATATTCATCAGTCTCTTTCAGAACAACATCAAGGAACTTGATATCTGTAACGCCTTTGTTCACGAACTTAAAAGACATCTTTCCACTCTTTGTACCTGCAACAAGATCAGATTGGTCAATCACGGCGTAGATATCAGGCTGAGCACCAACAACTATCCCAATGATATCTTCTTTTTCATACTCAGTTCCCAATTCATCCTTGTAATTAAGAAGAACCGGAACTTTGTAAACTTTAGAGGTGGCATCAGGATATACCATCAGGTCGTAGGATACTACTGCATCACTACCTGCTTTGATTGATGATATCCTTTTTTCACTTGATGAAGTTGTAGGGGCGAAAGGAAGAACATCGTAAAGTAGAGAAGATTCAGCACCCGTAGCGGATCTTGGGATTGTCTCAAGCGTGAGGTCCAGTTTGATATTCACATCCTTCATCCTGGAATCTGCAAGATTCTTAAGCTTGATACTCAGTTTACCAGTACTACCAGGAGTTATCCTTGCAGGCTCAAGATGTACATCATCAATCACAACTGCAGCATCAACACTCTGCACTCTCGTCTCAAAATAGTCAAGTTTAGTCCAGTCAGACATTCCAGTATACCTATACAGGAGACGGAGCTTGTTAACACCTTCAGCAGCATCATCGTCGATACGTACTTTGTAGTAAAGTATAACTCCTTCTTCACCTTTTTGGTGACCCTGAATAGTTCCTAAGTTACGGATTCCATCATCAAC
>CAZXTQ010000032.1:0-14900 GCA_964643595.1 uncultured Methanosarcinales archaeon | reverse complement strand
TATTCGGCAGTCAAAAGCTCGCCGTAAAATTGACATATACTCATCGCGAGCTTTTGACTATTTGCAAGCAAATATTTCATGGCTACGCTAGGCGGTATGGGCTCACCATACGTGGCGGACTTATTACATACATTTTCTTTTCATCCATCATAGATATATTTTAAACCAAATCTTTACTTCGAGTTAATTTCTGAAACCGCGTTATTCTGTTAGTGTACTCATCAGGGGCAGCATTCATCTTTTCAATAAGCTAAGGATTTTATGATATTCTCTATCATCACAAGATTTAAATAAAATGAGTGCTGAGACTACTTTAGAGTAAATCAACAAAGAGGTGCGTGACATGGGAAGTTACAGATGCATAGCTTGTGGATATAAATTCAAGCCGAAGACAGCAAGAGAACCTAACCGGTGCCCGTTCTGCAGTTCTCCAAACATACGGGTAAACGAATCAGCACAAGATTTATTGGATTCTGTCGGACACAGACAGATACCAGATTCGTGAGGTCATATTTATGAAATGTATTCGAGTAGACGTAAAAAAAGTAGAAGTGGATTCATTCTCTACAAAAGATGGTGCAGAACTCAACGTATTCTTTGATGATGGCGGAAAGAAATGCCTCAAGTACTCAACAAAGCTTGACAATGTACAGGATGACGTCCGAAACATAATCACAAAGATACACGTGTATGAAAAATCACAGCACCGTGTGCTGGATGCAGAGGATGTTCTCGACAGTTTCATATCTGTGCTTGTAGAGAACGAAGAAGAAGTCATGGAAAAGATGCGTGTGTTCCTTGCAAGGCTGAAGGATGATAAATCCCGACTGAAAGGTTACGGTCGTTATGACGGGTACATCGAGTCACTGAACAAGATGCAGAAGAAAACCCTTGAACTCAAGCCTGCAGTGGCAAGACCTGAAGCAATAAGGAATTTATAGACCATGCAGGAACTAGTCGATTCTTTAGAAATTACTGAAAAAGTAGATTATTTTCTTGATACCTGTTTTCTGTTGTATGCAATAGAGAAGGATCATACCAAGAAACTGGTATCGTTCTGCAAGTCTCATTCTGTGGGTATGTCTAGTTTCAATCTAGCTGAGTTGGTCCATGTACATCATAGATTGAATGGAACTTTGAATCATCACCTTCGTGATTTCTTGAAGCTAAAGATTGTTTCTTGTGTTCCTGTGTGCGTAGCTCCCGGCGACAGAGCAGGTGAAAGGGCATATGTAGGTGCGTTTGACCCTAAACTACTTCACGTCGTACCAGACGCTTCAGATGCAGTATTGCTGGTACAGGCTCTTCGAATAGGAGCTAAGGTATTGACAAAAGACAAACATCATCTTTTTACGACAGTGGCAGAAAACTATTCTGAAAAGTGCGGGATAGAAATAATGAAAGAATTCTGATGAAAAAATAATAAAAACAATAAAAAATAAACAATAAAAAATAACAATAAAAATTAAACGATAAAAAATTAAATGCCTTCTTTAGGCTTGGTTGCCAAAACAACAATCATGACGATGATGCCTGCAATAACAAGCACGCTCAGTATTGATAAGAGTGCAAGATAAGCATCAGAGTCAGCAAAGCTGTCAGTCTTAGTCAAGTCCTTAACTTTTGTAGCAGAGTTTGCAACAACTCCCCTAGCACTCATGCTTGGGTTTGTATTGCTGCCACCGTAAAGGACATCAACACTTGAAGTTGTCGAACTTGCGTCCGGACTTGTGCTTGGCGTTGACGTAGATGGTGTACTTACAGATGGCTGAGTCACGCTCGGAGTTGAAGTGCTGCTTGATCCAGAAGAACTTCCTGAACTGCTGCTGCTTGAACTGCCGCACGAAACAGTTATGTCAATAGTATTCTCGTCAGTCTGGCTGTTACCATCATCCCTGAACAATTCACCCTCTAGGGTGTAAGTTCCGGAAGCTATGTTCGAAGGTATCATTACGGTCTTCCTGTATTCAAAGACAGAACAATCCTCTCCGTCATCACCGTCAGCAATAGCATTGCAGTCAGTGTCATCTTCCTTATAAGAACCCATAGAGAAAGATTCCATGATGTTTATTCCAAGAGCATCATTCTTGATCTTAAGCTCTACCTCGTCGTCAGATTTCTCGCCGATAGAACGACCATCAACATATATGACAATAGACCTTCCACAATCAACTGTATTAGGTGACGCGGCAAACCTTTCAAAGATGAACTCTGCCTTGTTTTCCCGTTCTACATTTATGTAAAGGGTGAAATTGGCATGGTGAATAGCACCATTATCATCTTCTGCTTCAACGAACAGTTGCATAAGAAGCTTGCCAGACTCTGCATTCCAATCTATGATGTCGTCTTCAAACACGAGCTCTTCTTCTGCAGTCTTTTCGCCTGCATCAGCATCAAGCTCAAGAGGATCATCTTCAGTGATGTCATCACCATCCTCTCCAGCACCGTAGAAAATTGCTGTCACTTCTATATCGTCCATATCAATATCTTCATCATTATCATCGAAAAGATTCTCAAGCTTTATCTTGACCTGGAACGTGTCACCAGGTTTTGCATCGTCTTTGACAGTGTCTCCATTCTCAAGGCTGTCCCAACTTCCATCGTCGATAGAAACCTTGACAGAATCAAATTCAATCATTGATCTTGCGTTCGTCTGGACATTCACAGTCTTGTTAAGCTGAGTTGAGCTGAATACAAGAGTGCCTACATTGTCTGCACCAGATTCAGCATCCTCAGGAACAAGAGCCTTAACGTTCACGACAAAAGAACTGCCTGGTACGAGAGCACCTGGAACAGTGCCAGTCATTGTCACGCTTCCGCTTGGTGTCAATGAGACTCCTGTAAGAGTGACATCACCAGTGTTTGTTATGGTCACGTCTTTTGATACATTGACATTTCTTGCGCTTTCAGTGAATATGACATCACTTAGTGAGATAGATTTAGCAGGTTCGTGAACGCTCACACTGATAGGCAGTGTATGCTCGATGCCTGCGTAAGACAAGTTGATGTGGCCTGAGTAAGTACCGACAGCCTGAGCTCCAGGAGGGCTGAAAAGCAGGTTAAGATTGGTGCTTCCTGCATATGGAACACTCAGCGAACCAGTAGCAGAACTTGCAAGAGTAAGAGTATTAGCACCAGATACCAACGGAGTAGAAACCCTGTAAGTCATACCAGCAATATCTGCATTACCTGTGTTTGTTATGGTCACAGTTATTGAATCAGAACCACCCTGCACAATATTCGTGGTAGTGGCAGATTCTGTGTATGCAGGAACAGCGCTGACTTGTGCAACAAGAGTCAAGCTGTCTCGGTTAGTAGAGTTATATGTTGCATCAGCAGTACCCATATATGTTCCTGCTTTTTGATTTGCAGGTATTGTCAAGATTACTGCAACAGGAGCGTTAGCGCCGGATGCAAGAGTCAGAGAAGCTGGAGCAAATGTGACTGCTGAACCTGATATGTTGACTCCTGAACCAACCAGATCACCTGAAACTAGTGTGATGCCTGCTAAGTTTTCGCCTCCGGTATTATGCACAGTAAAGAATTCTGTGGCATTGATAGCTCCGGGCGCACCTGACATGCTTAATGTTGTCTCTGCAATATTTATGCTACCTATTGCTGTAACTGCCAGAACAAGCGCTAAAACAGCTATAATCGGTAAAAATAGCTTATAATTCATTTTCTTCAAGCCCTCCAAACATTATCGTAACTATAAGTGATATTTCCTCTTTTAAGCCTTTAGAAGCCAGTATTTACTAATAACAAGCCTGTAAACGCCGTCCCCCCTTTTGAAAGCTCTGAAAGATGATGTTATCAGATTGTTTGCTATTTAGAAATAGTGGCAGTTGTAGTTTATATAGTTATGGTGTGTTAGTATGTAATAAGTCAGCTAGACGGTAAATATATGCCGCGCTCCGTCAGAATAATTCACCAATCTCTAAACTGTGCGATTGTGAAATCTGAATAAACTATCCGCTAACTGCGCTAGGCGGCATATATTCACTTTATGCGGCTGACTTATTACATACAGGTATTATTTGCTTGTAATTGTTTGATTCGGAAATTTTTACTCTATTAATAAGTCATTTAAATACGAATGACAACATTTATATATGAGTATTGCGCATACCAGTATACAAAATAGTACATTAACAATACTAAGACTATAAGTGATTACCGGCCATGTTTCGGGGGCCAAAGACTACTTTTGATTACGAAAACATAATTGGGTTACAGACCGGGTTAGAGTAGGGGACATGTAGGAGTGACTTCTATATAACTCGCATCTGGTATTTTCATCACAAAAAAAGAGGCGGTAAGATGAAAAGAGGTGTGTGTATTTTTGTAGTTCTATTATTTATATTCAGCTCTATTTCAGTCGTAGCGGAACCTTCAGTTTCTATAGGACCATTATCTGCATACGAGACCAACGCAATAGATCTTTCTCTTAACGTTAGCAATTATGGAAATGATTACGCAATAGACGAAGTGCTATTGGACGTATCAGGATTTGTTATTGCCTCAATGGCAAATTACTTTGGATGGACAGAAATATTCAATGGCAGTTATGCCTCCTGGACAGACGGAAGTCTTGGCACCAACGTTATGCTGGCAGTTTTTGAGCTGGTCGCAGCAGCACCTCAAGTAGATGAAGATTCAACTTATGAAACAACAATAACAATAGTTGATTCTGAAAATGAAGAACATGAATTCGACTTCAACTTCACAATATTTAATGATATCACACCACCCCAACTACATGACATCGTGCCCTCCGATGGAGATTTTGTAAAGGAAGGCATACAGAACCAACCACTGCGTGTAAACGCAACAGACCCTGAGACAGGTATCCAGACAGTAGATTTTTCATGGATACTCTGCAATTTCCAAGGGAATGAAACACCCGAAGAGCATAATGCACAGCTCGCTCTCGAGGAAGGTTTGTATCAGGCAGATATAGACCTATCTGAGTACGAGAACGAGCAGCAGATATGCTTTGACTTCACAGCATACAATAACGGCGGTGAGAGAACAGAGTATGAAGGAACTCTCACCGTCGATGGCGTTCCACCGATAGTCAGTCTACTTTCTCCCAACGACGGAGCCATAGTCGGACTGGCCGATACATTCAGCTTCCAAGCTGAGGACAACCTTGCTACAACATTGATGTGCAGTATGGATATTGACGGCACCGAGTACATTACAGACATTGAAGCAGAAAACATGCAAGCCGTCACAATAAACAGCGCAGACGTTGAAGAAGGACAACACACCTGGAGCATGAGATGCTTAGACCCTGCCGGATGGGAGGGACAGAGCACAACGCAGACATACACATTAGACAAAACACCACCAACAATAGTTATGACTGCTCCAGAGAACAACTCCATCATTGCAGACTCGACGGAATTGGAGTTTGAGGTCACCGACAATAACCAGCTGGAAAAGGTCTGGATTGTCAAAGACGGCAATGAAACTGAAGTGAACGGAGTGTTTAGCATAGACGTATCAAACTGGCAAGAAGGACCGAGCGAATTTGCGGTCCGAGCGGAGGATTCTGTCGGCAACCAGGCTGAGCAGACCTATCAAATAATTGTCGACAGGACCTCCCCGAGTATAACTCTTGTCAGCCCAGACGACAACGCAACAAGCGACGTGCATGTAGAAATTATATATAGTGTGCTGGATAACTACGATGATGAAATGGATTGCAGTATATACGTAGATGATGAGGGACGAGAAGAGCACGTTGCCCAGGCAGGAAGCAATACGAGCCAGACCGAGATACTGGCCATAGGAGAACATAGGTGGAGAGTTCAATGTGTCGACGATGCAGGAAACACCGCATCAACTGATGAAAGGCAATTGACGGTCATTGACCTAAGCGGGCCGGACATCGTGATGGACAACCCTGACACTGTCTATAGAGGCGATCTACTACAGCTAAGCCTTGAGGTGACAGACATCAGCGGAGTCGAAAGTGTTACAGCAGAGCTAAGGGATCCTGATGATAACATCCAAGCGGTCCCCCTAGAGAATACGGCAGATACATACACTGCCACTATAGATACCACCATAGATTCGACGCTCGGTACGTACATATTGACGGTGTATGCCGTTGACACATTGAACAATTCTAATACTCTGGATGATAGTATATTGGTAACGTACAGATATGTAATTGCTCTTGATGTGACATCAAGTGTATCACCAAGTGCTTCTGTTGATGTCATAGGCGTAGTTTTATATGACAATGGATCGCTTGTGCCTGAAGATATAGTTTCTTTGACACTTCCAGGAGATGTTTTGGTAAATGTTTCTGTAGACGATGTAGGAGAATTCTCACACGTATTCAATGCACCTTCCAGTGCAGGAACATATTCCGTCGTGACAAGTGTGTTGAGCTCAGGTAATGGCGAAACATATACAAAATCAGCTGATTTCAATGTATTTGCACCAAATACTGGTGGAAACGGCGGAACAGGAGGGTCAGGCAGTGGAAGTTCTGACAGAGTGATGGTAGGTGGTGCTGAAGATTCAGGAAGTTGTGTTTCTGATTGGCAATGCACTGCATGGACCATGTGTGAAGACGGAAAACAGGAAAAAGTCTGCGTTGACATGAGCGGATGCAGCGATGATGATTCAAGAAGGACAGAAACAAGAACTTGCACAGCAAAGGAGGAAGACGACAATGATACAATTGGAAAAGGAAACACAATCAATGCGACTAGAACAATGCTACCAGGACCAGAAAAGCACACGGTTGATACTTCTGAAGAAAACACAGGAACTGCAGCAGGCATTGGTAAGGCCTCTGGCTTCATGAGTAAACTCAATCTTAATATAATGAACATAATATTCGCATTACTCCTAATGAGTCTGGTGATGGGTGCACTATACAAATACGGATGGGAAAAAGGTGACCGACGGAAAAAGAAAGTCGCAGCAGATTTCCTTAGCACCAAAGGAGACAAATTAGGTCTTGAAGACTATATCAACAGTAGAGCAAACCGCAGGTTCAAGATATAGGTGATATCGGTGGTACTTGAAGACTTGTTCAACCCTGCCTGGATAAAACACAGGCCATATCTGGCCTTTGTTTTTGGATTTCTTTTTACATTCATCGCATTTCTGTTATCAATAATATTTTTTCGTTCAAGCATGTCAGTTGCGCTGATATTTCTTACGACACTGTTGCTCATCCCCACCCTTGTGATGCTTCTCAAGATGGAAGAGCAGGTCGAAAGAAAATATGGGTTCAAACACTTCTTCAAGAACCACAAAGACATATTCGAAGTGTATCTTTTCTCATTTCTAGGAATATTCCTTGCGTTTGTCATAATTGGATTAGGACTTTATGATCAACCAGAGATGTACAACAACTTATTCTCTTTTCAGACAGAATTTCTCCAGTTCCAGGAAGGATTGACTGCTGAAGGAATCCAAGTATTTGTCGACGGAAGTTCAGGAATAGAACCTGCAGGGTTCTTTACGCTTTTTTTCCATGATCTCATAGTTGTTTTGATATGTTTTGTACTCTCTTTTTTTTATGGTGCGTCAGCCATCTTTTTGATAATACTAAATGGGAGTGTATTTGCTTCGTTTATAGTATTTATAATCAGAACCATTACTGAGAACCTTGCTCAGGGAGTACAGGCATTCTTCATATTTATGATACATCTATTGCCTGAGGTTTCTGGATTTTTGATAGCAGCAATAGCAGGTGGAGTAGTATCAAAAGCAGTATTGAACGAAAAGAAAGGCACAAAAGCATTCAAGAATGTGTTCAAAGATGCTACTGTATTGATGCTGATAGCTATCGGACTTGTGTTGTTGTCGACGCTGTTAGAATTATTTGTTACGGCCAGGTTGTTTCAGGTGGTCTTCTGATTTTTCTTGCACATATTTGCTAGAATATCAAGATAAGGTTTCATGCTGTAATCTTGGATAGAAAATATGCTTGAAATTAAAATTGAGATTATCAGACATCTTGTTTTAGATCTATTCCTTCGGAGGCGCAGTAAACATCAAGCATGTGAATGTATTCTTGTACAATTTTTCCGTCATAAGCTGCATTTCGTATTATCTCTCTGGCAACTGATGCGCGGGTTCTTGCATCTACACAAAGGTCAGTCAATGCTTCAAGAAAGTAGCTTTGGGTATCTAACATATCTACATGTGTGCAGGGTTCAAAGAACTTTCCATCTTTTTTTGCTGCTTCAAGCTCTCGTACGAGATCTTCACAAACAGTTGTTTTTAGCGCAGTCATCTTGTTATCTTTTGTATATTTTTTCAGCATAATTCTTTATGACATCAACTATTGATGTTTGTGTTGGTGGTTGCGGTCTGTAATGCACTGCTGTGACTGTTCCTTCGTTGTCACGCATTATATCGAAAAATTCCGGATCGAACTCTGCGAGATCTTTGCCTGGCTTGGTGAACCATTCTGAGAATGCGAGTGCTACAGCAGTCTTTTTTGCTCCAGAATAAGCGCCCTGCACGTCCATAGATGTTATGTGCTCACGTATGCTGTACTCTATGTTTTTTTCAGGTTCTGTTTCTCTTGCTCTGTTCCATAGACTATTAGACATTCTTAACACCAAACTGGTGTTTGTCTGATTTGTTTATAAAGGTTTCTATTGGTTCTTACTAGTAAGTAGTCATTTTCGTAAGGTTTTTATATTAGAATTACATGAAATTATATGTCCTGTGTAAGGAAAATCCGGTGAAAAGCATGATCCGGATGTGAGGACACAGGCTACAAACGTGTTGAGGGGTCTAAAAGGCCCTTTTTTTATTTCTATGCGGCAGTATTAGACACTTGTTTGTAATTTTATGTACAAAAAGTTCACCAGAACTTTTTGGAATGGGGTTTAACACCCCACCATTTATGGTGAACTTTTTGGCATCCTAAAAATCCGTCTGTCAAAACGAGTGCCACGTCATACCCCGACCTTTAGGTTGGGGTGTGGCACTCGTGACGGATTTTTATGATTATCTCGGAATATTTGTCGTAATCTCTCCGATTTTTTTGAAATATTTTCAAGAATTAGATTTATTTCTGTAAATCTTTTGTTCAGTCTGTTAAATTTTACGGACTGCTATTGACTATTTACGGATTTTCTCGACGAGAATTTAATAAGACTAAAAACATAATAAATAAAGAAAAAAGGTGGCCGAAACAGGCGCACCTGACTGATACCAAATTAGCATCTCGCGGTCATTTGTGTAAATCAAAGGAACTATTTATTTTTTTCGCCCAAAGCGAGGAGTTTCAGTAATGCCGGGGTGGTCGAGGCAGGCTTAAGACGCTTGGCTCAAGACCAAGTTAGCATCTCGCGGTGCTACGCGGGTTCAAAAGCTAACCGCGGGAAATCCCGTCCCCGGCGCTGAAAACTCTGTATGATTAAAACAGCACCAATCATTATACTACAATAAAACACAGATACCTCAGCGCTACGCCCGATCATTCAACCATATAACGAACCAAGCGATTGTGCGACTTTAGCCTTTAGCTGATAGCTACGCTAGGCGGAGGTATCTGTGTTTAGAATTGTTCTGCTAAGAATAAGTCTATTTCCGGGGTTTTCTGTAATGTCCTTCAGGATCAAGGTAACGATGTACTGCATGAGTAGGGTCTTCGTAAGCAGGATGGCGGATGTGCTGTCTTGGGTCGACGTGAAGTTGACCAGGATACTGCTTTTGTTGTGGATGATGCCTCTGTGTTTGATGCCGCCCTTTCATACCTTCATACTGCTTTTTGAACTGAGCGATCTGATGCTCTCTTTTCTCATGCTTAAGTACCTGAACACCATACTTCTTCAGAGCCAGACCGAAAGTGAACATGAATATGCATACGGTGATAGTGAAGCCAGCATACTGGTTGGATATTATGAAAATCTTCATAACCTGGCCAGCGCTTGAAAACATGACAACATCAAGAGTGATTATCCTGATGAGCAGATAATAAACTATAAGGATAAACGCGCCATTGAACATAGTATCTCCGACGAGAAGAGTCTTCTTTGAACTGTTCTTATCACCTATTAGTTTTATAACAGCACCGATGACAAGAAGTGAAGCACCTATCAGGAACAATTGCCCGTAAGTCTGCCAGATGAAATATCCTGAACTAAACTCAGGTCGTGCCATCTGGTTAGCTACAAGGTACTCGTCGACATTTATCGCAGTCCAGATCTGCAGGGCTATTATGACTACAAAACCAATAATTGCAGGAATATAGATATTTTTACCTATATCTATTATGAACTTACCTTTAGTCTTGACAGTGAATGCTTTTAGCGTCAGACCGATGATGGTGAGAGCTAGGGCTATACCTAATGCACCATAGAAATCATACTGTGCGAAAAGATACTTGAAAGGGAATGTCTGTGCAAGTGCTGAAAGCATCTCACCAACTTCACTTCTAGTTGTAGTGCCTGCAAGAATCTTTGCCCAAGACCACTTCATGTTGAAATAGTTGACTCCTGTGACGACAAGAAGGAACGCCAGGCCTGCCATCATGATTTCATCAATTGCTTCTTCTGCAAGCTTATCAGAAAACGACTTCTTTTTATGCAGTATCTGTGTCATAAATCACATCCTGTAATTGCTGTTTATAAATTTTAGTTACTGTCCTGACGTAGAATCATTTTTTTCAATCACAAGTTTTTCAACCACACCCCAGCTGTTGCCTGTAGCCACCATGACTGTGGACGATAATGTGGCTGCGAGATGGAATCCTGCACTGTACCATGACATAAGAAGCATCATAGAGTACCATATAGTCGATAGGCAGCAAGTAAGAAGAAAAAGCCTTGAGATGTATCTAACAGAGAAAATCTTGCTCAGAGTTCTATTGAGCGTCCTATAAGTGCCCCAAAGAGCTGTATCTATAGTGTATTGCATCTTGTTGTAGATTAAGATGAAAGAAGATCGCCGTCACCCCCATGTCGGCGACCTCTTCATTAAAAGGATTCTGCTTGCACACAGAGGCTTATGTGCAAGCAGGTCCAAACCACCCCCCAAAGAGATTATTATTTGTGAAACACCAAACTTGTCTTCATTGTGAAAAGATTTCTGGTAGGTTAGAGTTAACCTCTCGTTTGACCTGATATACCGATGGTGTAACTCCTATTTAAATGTTCCGATTTTTCCCTAGTTTCCTTTATTTCCTTTACTTGATTTAGATACTTATAGGGCTTTTATTGGGTTTTTATTGATTTTAGAAACCATATATTTTTTATGTGTGTTTATAAGTTGAACTTAGATTGAGTATACAGAAAAGGGAACTGATTTGGATTTTGTTGAGAACAATGAAAAGAAAAAATATTGAAATTATTGAATCAGACCGTATTTTGCAAGTATGAATCCATATTTTGACCTGTCTTCCTTACTTATAGTATTTGAAGGGTAAAGTTCAGCAGTGCCTAAGCCCACATTGATGCCTACAACCGGACCTTGTTGTCTGTGAGTTACTTCAACAGTGCCCTGTCTTGCTCTATATAGATCAGTCACAGTACCGTCGACACATCTTGCCTGAAGCCTGCTATCGGTAAGAAGATCATTTAAGGCCTTACCTTCGGCTCCGCAGATCACTCCTGCATCAGCCAATCTCTTCATATCTTTTGGTTTTATGATTCCCTGAGAATTCATATTTACACCTCAACACCTATGTCCTATAATCATTTTCTTCAGAAAGTTTATCTTGAACTGTCAGCTTGTCGTTCAAGTTCGAGCTTCTTAGCAATAGCGCCTGACTGAGCAGACTTCTGGAAAGCATTAATCAATTCATCTGCGAGAGCAGATTCGATAGCCTTTTTTGAATTGAAAGCCTTTTGGTAAGCAGTCTGTGTCATGTATTTCAATGTCTGATCAACCCTTCTCTGAGGAGCGACCTCAACAGCCTTAGGGTACTTAGCACCACCATATTCGATAGTGACTATCTCTTCCCTAGGAGCAGCATTCTCAATCGCTTTCACGACGACAGCAATAGGATTCTGCTTTGTCTTGGTCTCTATTATCTCAAGAGCACGCTCAATGATATTGTAAGCAGTATGTGCTTTACCAGTTATATGGCCAGAACTTATCTTGTGTTTCTTAGATCTATGCCCGCAGGTCATGACCTTATTCATTAACCTTTCAATTATGAAAACATTGGTCTTATGAAACCTGAATTTGGCGCTTTTACCGCCAGTCCTTGGAACAACTTTGGGTTCCAGATTGATATAACCCTTCAGACCAGGATCATTTATAGTAATCCCATCCATATTCCATCTGTTGTATACCAGAACTGACATATTCACTTCCTCGCCTTCTCGAGCTTACCTCTGAGAAGTGCATTAAGAGATTGATCATTTACTTTGGTAACCTGCCATCTGACACCAGGAATATCTCCTTTAGAACGACCCATGTTACCACCAATACATTCGACAACAACCTCATCGTGCTCATCGACAAGCTTAGTAGCACCATCGCCAGGCAGGAAAGCAGTTATCTGTTTACCATTTTTGATTAGCTGGACTCTAGCACACTTTCTCATAGCAGAGTTAGGTTGTTTAGCTTCAAGCTGAACTTTCTCCAGAACGATGCCTTTGGCTTGTGATGCGCCAACAAGCGGGTCAGACTTCTTCTTAAGGTCTAAAGCCCTTTTAACAAACCATTTATCGCTCCATCTGCTCTGAATGCGTCTCTTAACACATTTAGTGCCTGCTTTGAGTCCATTTGGTTTCTTTCCCATAGGGTTCTGAAAAAATAGGCGATATATAAAGCTTATGGTCTTGGAGAAATGGGGTTTAAGAGGGTTAGGGGGTTTGTGATGTTTATGTCAATCAATAAGCAAACCCGATAATACACAAACCTCTATCACTCTCTTCGTGCGTGAAAGAATTCAAGCAAAACTTGAATTTTAGGTCGGGGATAGGGCGAGAATAGATTATTGGCAAGTTTTTGTTATCTGAATCGTTGATACTTATTCCGGAGGGTCGCGAACTCAAGTATCGGCCAGTCATCCGTGTTGATGAGTTGGATGTCATTGATTTCTTGATCTAATTTATCAGGCCCATTAGTGTAATACCTTGTCAGGAAATCATAGTTTCGCTCATAAGGATCGTAATCAACATAGTTACCATAATCATCATATAACAATTCCCAGGCATATTCAGATTCACTGATCATCAAAGAGAAATCATAATCAACATAATCTTGAGATAACCTGAAACGATTCACATCATTATAGATATCAATAGGATGCTTCGATGCAATCACGATTATGTCACCACCCAGATCAAACTCATAAAGATACGGGAATACCTGGCGCATAGTCTTCAGAGCGATAAGATAATCATAATCCAGCATATCGTAATGAGGGAACCACTGTGAAAACACACCGCCTTGTTCAAGATGATCCTTTACGATCTGGTAGAACTCCTCTGTGAAAAGATTTGAAACACCAGATACCCAGATATTTGGAGGCTCAGATATTATTACATCATATTTATTATCCGTCGAGAAAAGATAATTCCTTCCATCGGCCACAATTACCTTTGTCCGGATGTCTTCTAGAGCGTAATTGTTGTAAGGCGCAAGCACAGTTCCGCATGCCTCGACAACCTTAGGGTCTATTTCTACAATATCTAACTCGTCAACATCATTATATGCAAGGACTGAAGATGCGCTGAAACCTCCACCCATACCTATATCGAGTATCTTGCGAGGATTGTCATGTATTGCAAGTGGAATATGGGCCAGCAGACCCTGCGTGACCATATCGCCAAGACTTGCGTCTGTCTTACCGTTATTCTTCAACCACACATTAGAATCATCCCATGACTTAAATACAGTCACAGTGCCATAAGGAGAGTTTTCTTTATACATCAACTGCGTAGTGCTTTCGATGTTTGTCTCAAATATCACAGACGAATTCTCATATCTCGTACCATGATAATAGACTCCTTTGTAAAGATACTCTGAATCATAGAACGAAAGCAAGAAGATGAAGCCAAGTATTATGAAAACAAGTGCCAGTGTAAACGAATCCTTAAGGAATGACCTGTCAACACCATCAGTATAATAGTATAAGACTATTATTGCGATGGATATGTATACCAGACCTGCAATTATCGACGAGTAAGCAAGACCAACTATCGGGATGATAATAAATCCTGCAAGAAAAGAACCAAATATCGAACCGAAAGAGTTCACAGAAAATAATCTTCCCACATCAGATCCTGCCTTCTTATCAGACGCGTAAACTGCAGAGATAACAGGTAGAGTAGCACCCATAAGCATAGTTGGAATCAGTATTATAATGAAGCAAATAAGGAACAGAAACGTATTGAACATATTGAATGAGTGAGAATGGAAAAAGATATACAAGAACCACTTCTCAAGAGCAGGAAACACGACCACAAGAGACATACCTATGACTCCGATGAGAAGCTCTATGAACGCGAACAGAATTATCTTATTCTTTATCCTGTCAATATATCTGCTCACTATGAAACTTCCTATACCAAGACCTGCAAGGAATGACGCAAGGACAATAGCAAAAGAATGCATAGAACTTCCGTAGATAAGAGCGATATACCTTGACCATATGACCTCAAACATCAACGCTGCAAAACCTGAAAAAAAGAAAAGCACTAGCAATATCCTGTCTTTGACCACTTTCCTTCCGGTCTCTACATGTGATGGTATGAATGATTTCCCCCAGAATATTGTCAGTATCGCGAGGCCACAAAGGATGTTAAGAATTGACGCCATCAAAGAAACCTTGTAAAAACCGAACATTACAGCAAGAAAAAAACCTGTCAGTATCGCTCCAAGCGAACCGCCTATAGTATCAAACATGTAAGTAGTTCCCACACTCTTTCCTATCTGTTTCAGCTCATTGAAATAAA
>CAZXTQ010000031.1:0-15090 GCA_964643595.1 uncultured Methanosarcinales archaeon | reverse complement strand
GCATTGACAACTCTTCCCGAAGTCTTTGGAATTGATAAAAATATTGTCTTAAAGACATTCATATTTGAAAATGTAGTTAGGAATGAATGGTTGATATCTCCAAGAAAATTTATTGAAAAGTATGGTTTACTAATTATTATCTTGATTCCATCAATTGCAATTCTTGCAAATCACATCAGGCGAAACAGAAAAGAAAGAAACCTAAAAGGTCTTGGAAAGAAAATAAAGAAGTTAAAGCTTGAGACAATGCCAAACTTCAACGATAATATTAGTTATCTAAAAGAAGAATCAAGAAAAGGTCTTACACACTCCGCAACCTCAGGTGTCAGACGCGTGTCTGTCACATAAACTATACTCTCTATATTTTTAGGAACTTCAACATCTCTCCTTATGCTAGAATCACACAAGCAAATCTTATCTTCAGGTCCGCCTGCTGTGTAAGCAGCACCTTCAAGAGGTTCGTCGAAATCATCGAGAGGTATCGAATAACCCACACAAGGAGCAGTATGATCAAGATTGACCCAGTCGTATGGGAGATCGTCAATATCCCTTACAGATATAGTGCCTTTATGCTTGCTGAAAACAGTCCGCTCAGCAGAACCATCTCCCCTCAGTTCAGTCACCACCATCTTCTTGTAAGGCGTATGCCTGCTGCTCTGGACAGAATTCACAATACCAGAAAAGACATCCCGTATCCCTTCAGGACCGTGTATATTCAGCGCGTGATATTTCCTCAATGCTCTTTCAAGAACGCTAAGGATACCAGAAATATGATCCAGATGTGTGTGGGTGAAGTAGATATCGCGGATAGCGAAAAGCTCATCATCAGTAAGTGCTTCTGTTGCTCCACCTACACAATCTATCATAAAAGGCTTTTTAGAAGCCACATAAAGCGAATGTTCGCTCTTGCTATTGACTATCTCGATTACACTCCCCATGATATGCTGAACCGCAAACGTCCTTTATAAATATTACTATTTGAAACCACTGAGTAGTAGTTAATAATCGAAATCTTTATAAACTGCGAATTTTTGAGCTTGGGTGTCTGATTCTTGTGGATTTTGGTGTTTTAGGAAAGCGAACTTAGGAGGTGTTCGTAAAAATGGCCAGAATTCGCAAAAGCGTTTTTGACGAGCTCGAGAGAGTCCGTAAACTTATTTCTGAGAAATTTCCTGATTTTGAATTTCGCAATCTTGCCAAAACTCTCGGTAGATTGGGGACTTTTCATTACAGGAAGAAGAAGGGTCTGCTTCTTGGACGTGAGCGTGAGTTGTATAATCTTTTGATTGAGAACAGTTACAATCCTTATACTGTTTACAAGTGGGCTTTGCTTGAGAGGGTGCCTGATGACATAAGGTTTCAGCTGCGCAATCATTACGTTAGTCAGAAAAAAGCGAGTTTGCTATCGTTTAAGAGGAGACATGAGACTGAAAATAGTTTGCAGGTTGATATCAAGCGGCTTGGTTTGCAGATAATAAGAGGGATGTGATTGTTATGGGGGATATAAGGAAGGTTAAGGAAAAACAGAGGAAGCTGCCGAATGTGTTGAACAAGAGGCAGCTTTTGAGGTTGTTTGAGTGTATTGAGGAGAGTGATGTTTTCGTCGGTAGTCTACTTGCCTTGTGCTGCGGTCTGCGGATCAGCGAGGTGTGTGACCTAAAGAAGCAGGACGTTGATTTCGGGAATGAGAGAATAAAGATTGTTCAGGGCAAAGGAAGCAAGGACAGGTATGTAATGCTTCCTGAGAAGCTGAAGCCAATCTTGGAGAAGTGGTTTCGGATTAATGAATCGGATTTTGTTGTTCCTGCGATGTATCGTGACAGCATGGCTACTGGCCAGCTTTCGATGAAGTTCAGGAGATACCTGAAGAAAGCAGACCTGCTGATAAAGACTGAAAAGACAGTCACTGGTCAGCAGAGGCATGCTTATAGTTTCCACACGTTGCGGCATACTTATGCCACGTTCCTATTGGAGAAGGGTGTTGACTTGTATTATGTCCAGCGTGCTTTAGGCCATTCGGATATACATACGACGCAGATTTACGCTCACATAAGCAACAAGGACTTGCAGGATAAGATCAACCTTGCTTTCGGGAAAAAAGCATCCCAGAAGCAGTTCAGTCAGATCTTGGATCCTGTGCAGTTGCTTCAGTTGAAGTTCGCGAATGGTGACATCTCATTGGAGGAGTATCATGACAGATTAGGGGTTCTGAAGGCTGATTTCGGAGGTTTTGCGTGATTTTGGGCGAAACATTTATATATAACATCAAATAATGTTATTTTAACTAATTCATGTTAAGGAAAAATGGAAGGGATATCAAAAAAGGAAATTGAAATCATCTCCAGACTGGAGTTTGATAGAAGATACTTCTTCAAAGCCGGGGATATTGACCAACATGTTAAGAACAAGACGCAGCGCTATAACATGATCAAGAACCTGCTCAAGAAAAAAAGGATCATTAAGATAAACAGGAAGAAGTATTACCTCATCCCGATCAAGGCGAAGAGCGGAAGTTGGGCTGAGCATCCTTTTGTAATCATTGATGAAGTCTGTGATGGGAAGGATTATTTCATTGGCGGATGGTCTGCTGCCAACTATTGGCGATTTACAGACCAGATACCTTTCACTCATTCAGTCTTTACAACAAGGAGGCAGGGAGAGTTCAGGATACTCAACACAAGGATATTCTTCCACAGGACAACCTCCCAGAGGATTGAAAAGGAATCTACTTCAAGAAAGGTTGAGAACCACACCTTCAAGATACTCAAGAAAAAGGAATCTGAAAAATGGATGAAATCAAGAGGATAAACCCGGACGTGCTTCGTGATGTAGTGGCAAGGACTGGTTTTGACAGGGCACTGATCGCTAAAGACTATTATATAACAGTCCTGTTGTACCTGCTCAAGGATATTGACGGGATGTACTTCAAAGGAGGCACAGCCCTGCACAAGATATTCCTTGACTACGCAAGGCTGAGCGAAGATATTGATTTCACCCTCACAAAAGACGTCCGTACCGTGAAGAAACAGATCGAAGAAGTGATCAATAACAACAGGATGTTCGGGAAAATAACCAAAGACAAGCACGTCAAGCAATTCGTACGGCTGATTGTCCATTTCACAGACCCTTTCGGTGAGAAAGGCACAGTATTCATCGACCTGAACAGGAAAGCTGAACTGCTGAAGGAACCTGAAAAGCATAAGGTCGTGCATTTCTATGAGGATTACATCCCTGAGTTCTCTTTCAGGACGCTTGCAGAAGAGGAGATGATGGCTGAAAAAGTAGCTGCAACTATCGGAAGGAACAAGCCAAGAGACCACTTTGACGTCTACACCATACTTTCAAGGAAAATCCCCATCAATATGGCTATGGTTGAGAAGAAGTGCCATTCTTCAGGTGATGAGTTTGACATCATCAAGATGTTCAACCGCGCCAAGAAACTGAAGAACAGGTGGGATGAGGACATGCTTAACCTCCTCGCTGATAAGATAACATTCCCTGAAGTCATGCAGACACTCGCCAAACATTTCAAGCTCAAAGAGGAGAAAGAGAAAAAGAAGGACACAAAACAGAAATAAGTTTGTTTTTCACTGTAAATCAAGCTTATTATGGCTGCTGTGAAATGCTCCAGATGCAGTAATTTCTGTGTTTCAGGTCTTCTGGCCGGTGGTTCACCGGTGTCCGACCGGAGGGTCGAGCGAAAGGATGAATTCTTTGGCCTGTTTTGGTCTCATTGCGAAGCTTTTCTGGTGGTCGACGAGCTTGTTGTATTCTTTTAGCTTGTCTTTTGTGCAGACTATTATCCACTGGTCGAAGTGCCTGTTGAGCCAGAGAATTTTCTCAGTGAAATTCTCCAATTCATTCTTTCCTGTCTCTATCTCAATCGCGAGTTTGAAGTCATCAAGGAATAATGCGACGTCTGCTCTTTTTCCTTCTTTCTGGTACTCGACCTTCATGTTGTCGTGCACTTCTGCGAAGAGGTGCTTCATGCAGAAGTGCTTCTTACCCTCTCTCGGGTTTTTCCTTATGTAAAAGCCTTTTGCTATCTTGCCGTCAAGCTCATTTCCCTTTACTGACTCGAAACCCTGCGCTGAAGCTCTCAGCTTTTCTTGATTGGTCATCTCGTTCGTTCTGTAGAAGTCCTTCGGAAGCTTCGCGCCCGCGTATTTGATTTCCTTCTTGATCTTGAGCTTGCCGGTCTTAAGGTCTTCTCTTGTTTTCGCGTAGATGTCCTCGTCTTGTTTTGTCTTGAGGTGTGGTTTGGTGTCGAGGCTGTGCTTGCTGTAATAGTCTATGGCTTCATTGCGCCTGGTTTGGCGTTCTTCCTTCTTTTGGGTGTGTTGTCTCATGCGGACCTTTACCGCATTGATGATATTTATTGGATATTCCTTGTCCTTTGGCAGCACATCCGGGGATCTGTGCTTCCTCATGAACCTGAAAAGCTCACCAATCTCCTTCTCACGCAAAGCATTTTGTTTCTCTTCTTCTTTCTGGTTTTCTTTATCTTTCTCTTCCTGTTTCAATCGCTCTTTTTCTTCGCTTGCTTCCGCGTTGCGGATCTTGTCGTGGTATTTCTGGAATAGCCTTGTGAGTCTTGGCTCGTACTCCTTCACGCGATGCAATCCTGCAATCTTGACTTTCTCTTTGATATGCTCGAGGCATTTTTTCATGTCCTCTGATGATGAACATGGAAGTTCTATTGATTTTATTTCTTCAAAGTCCTTCTTGCGCCTCTGCTTGATTTCTTCGGCAGATTGGCGTTTCACCCTTCTTCTCTTCAGGACCTTGAGTGCCTGCCATGAAGCAAGAGAGACAATAACAACTATCAGAAGTATTATGCCTATGCCAAGCCATGGGAGATCAAGAAAATCGTTTACTTTTCGCATCACGTCCAGCCTTACGGCAGCCCATACGCTGCCAAGGATTACAGCTACGACAATGAATAAGATAAGCGCATCTTCAGGATCACGACCTCTTCCCATACCAAAACCCCCTTACAGATATTTACTCGGTTATAGTATATAAATCTGGCCTTTTCCGGAAAGATGTTATCCTCTTCATTTCCTGCACGACCTCTTCACATAATCTTCTTTTCAGGTTGTATGTATTTCCCTGCATGGCGTACGCTGACCACCCCTGCAATGTCTCAAGGATGTCTGATGCTGACAGGAGTCCTTTCTCGTAACTGTCAAGGTATTCCCTGAGCCTGCCTTTGATTTTCCTTATGTTCCTTTTGCGTGGAAGCTTGTGGTGGTAGAATACGCGGAACCCGAGCAGGCTGATGCCTCTCTTCAAGGAGACTATCTGGCATTTATCAGGGTGCAGTTCCAGCTTCAGGACATCCTGCAAGAACATCTTTATCCTCTGCTCATATTCCTGTAGCACAGTTCTGGATTCGTGCAGTATGACAAAATCATCGACGTAGCGTATATAGTATTTTGCTTTAAGCCTGTGTTTCACAAACTGGTCCAGTTCATTGAGGTATATGTTCGCGAAGAACTGGCTTGTCCAGTTTCCTAAGGGCATTCCCTTGTCAGGCAATTCTGAATCATAATTGTCAAGGATAATCTTGACTAGCCACAAGATATCATCATCTTTAACATGTTTGCCTATTGTGCTGATCAGTACATGATGATCGACTGTCTGGAAGTAATGTCTGACATCAGCTTTCAACGCATATCCTGTCACGTCATTTGCGTTTCTGCTTCTTGATAGCAGATTGCCGTTGATTGTGACTTTCCTCTTGAAATCGTCAAAGCGTTTGAGTGCAGTGGATGTGCCTTTTCTTTTCCTGCTCGCGTGGCTGTCAAATATGAATCTCGGCTCAAAAATGGGCTGGAGAATGTTGACCAAAGCATGATGGACGATCCTGTCGCGGAAGTTGCTCACGCAGATGAGCCTTGTCTTTGGGTCCCGAAGGACAAACTTCTTAAGAGGCAGCGGCTTATAGGTTTTTGTCCTGAGCTCGCGGAGCAGTATGCATAAATTGAGTCGCCAGTGCTTCTTAAACTCCAAGACTTTTGGGTTGTTGGATTTGTGTTTCCTTGCCTGCCAGTACGCCCTTTCCAGGTTCTCGAAGCTGTACAGGTCCTTGTATAGGTTCCTGTATGTCTTCATCATTACGCTCCGGATAAAAAATAATCCCTGCAGAAGAGGTCTGGCCATTCCACGAACGGGCCTATTGTTGTTGATGTTGTCGTTGATGTTGAACCTATTGTTGTTGTCGTTGACGCCCAGCACCACAGCCCGCTCAGTAGCCCTGCCACCTTTTTATGTACACCACTGCTTCAAACGTTCGCTCAGAGAGTTACCGGCTGTCACAGTTGAATTTCATAGCAATGTCAACGTTGCGTTGAACTCTTGCCCTGATGGCAGGACGTGTGGTCAATCCCTCAGCCCAGGCGCAGGCTTTGCGCCATTCAGCCAAACTGCAGGGACAAAAACGATAAGAAAACAGGGATATATAAGGCTATCGAACCTTCATTTCCTATGGAATTTTTTTGCGCGTGACCACCCCACGAACGGGCCCATTGCCGTTGAAGTCGTCGACGTCGAACCTACCGTTGTTGACGTCGACGCCCAGCACCACAGCCCGCTCTATGTCATTGTCGGGTTGGTTGTTAATCCTGTACAAGTATGGTTTATTTCCTTGCTTACCTATCCATTCATAAGCCTCTTCAATCAGTGTGAAGTCTTTGCTTTCAAGAATTGCTTCAAGCATTGTGTCAAAACCGCAGCTAGGTTTGACGTACCCGTCTGGCCCGACAAAACTTCCTTTGACCATTCTTGCTGTTGGCGTGTTCCAGTCATGAGTGATGACATCTTTTCCGTTCGCAGCATACTTTGCTCTGGTGCTGGTCATCATGTAATACTTAGCAAAGTCGTTTTGGAACACTTCCCTGACTGTCTGGACGAGGTCCTGCTGTTCAGCAACTGCATGATCCTGATTCTCAAACAAAGCTGCGATTGTAGCATGATACAAAGGAGCGCTTGGTATCTGCCAGACGCCATTCTCCTTCTGCCAATCAGCACTCTGAGTAAGCTTCATCCAATCCTCCTGACTATGACTCTCTCTCCCGTCAAGCAATTCCTTGCTCCAATCAACAGTGTAGATGCCGTCGTGATACTCCAGATTATGAAAACGATACCGATCACCAAGTTCTTGGATATGAAATTTTCCTTCCAAATCTTTCCCGCGTTTCTCAGCATCAGCCTTCAACCTATCAACAACAGGACTGACCTCTTCCTCTTCTGGTTTTGGCGTTCCGAATAACGCACGATAATAATCTTCACGAGTCCGAATAACAGGGATTTTAAGCTTCATCTTCTTGTCAGTTGGTACAGTCTTTTGAAGAGTGGATTGTCTGTGTCCTTGTGCGCTTCCAGAAACTCAGCAGCTTTTCCTTCCTGTACTGCCTGGTACATCTTCCTGTACTCTTCCTTGTTCTTAGAGAAATCTTCCTCGATGAAGTCAGCTACGAGCTGTCTTGCGAGTCCCATCTGCATCGAGCTCTGCCTTACATCATCGCTTTCTGCCCTGAACTTGTCAGAGAATGCCAGTCTGTGATTGACAGCATAAGGAAGGACTTCTTGCACTGTCTCGGGAGATACTGTCTCTTCTCCTTTGAGGAAGCTTAGGCATTTTGCGTATTCTGCGCTGCTCCGCACTCCTGTTCGGACACTTGGGTTGTTCGTCACTCTGCCTAAAGCATATTCTTTGTTGTGTCCTGACTCTTCACCATTTACTTTGAGTTCACTGTTGAGGTGGTCGAAGAACACGTCAAGCAATAATCGCGCGTCTGGTTCAAGGCCCTGCGCGTGGAGCAGGTATGGCAGCGCTTTCCTTTCCGCTGGTGTCATTGCCATTCCTTCAAGCCTCTGTGTGAACTGTCCTGACAGTGCTGCTATCTTTTCCAGCTTTGAGGAGTAAGCGCTGTCCTTGTCGCAGATAACTCCTTCCATCTCGGTAGAGAGCACCCTGTCAGACAATAGTCCTTTGTATGCGTCAATTGTTGGCAGGCCCATTATGTTCATCACGTTCCGGTCGAAAGTGATTTTTGCCTTTGCCATCGCCTCGTCATCAGCGCCTGAGGATATCAGTTTGCCGAGTTGTGCTGAATAGTCTGAGCGTGCTTTCCTGAGTTTCTCAGCCTGCTGCCTGCTCAGCCGGGATTCATCAAGGTCACCTCTGATGTATGATTGCAAAAACATCGGGAATGCTACCTCTACAGAAACGTCAAACCTGTCCATGAGTGGAGGTGTCAGTTGTGTGTTTCCCCTATCAGTGTAGTTCGCTGTTGCGAAGAACGGCATCTTTTGCTGGTCTACAGACTCATTGAGGTACAGGAAGTTGCCGTTCTCCACTGAACGCAACAGCATGTTCTGCGTCCCTGGTGGGATCCTGTTTATCTTATCTATTATCTTTGCTGATGGTGTCTGCGCAAACGTACTAAATATAACTTTTTCAGTCTCACTCAACTTAGAAAAATCCAAACGCCCAAATATCTTTTCTTCAGTAAGTTGTGGGTGGCCCTGGATCATGCCTTTTTCGACAAATTCAATAGGCAACCCAAATAAGAGTGAAGATACCGCTTCTGCTGTGGTTGTTTTTCCCAGGCCGTAATTTCCTGTTATGAGCTGGTTTCTATTCAATAGTCCAGTCATCAGGCTGTATAGAACAACATCATTGGCTGGTTTCTCCCCAACTGTCATGTTAGGGTTATTGACGTAAAAACTCATGCCAATAAAATCAGCCATCGTGAATATCTTTTCGCGTAGTGTGTCTTTGTAAGATTCAGTCATTTTTTTCCTCCAGCAGCCTTTTGGCTGCAAACTCAAAGAAATGTGATTTGTTGCGGAAGACACCGTCTCTGAGCCGTTCTTTGGTCTTCAAGAGGGTTTCTTCATCTATAGTTATGCATATTTGATGTTTAGCCATGTTAAGCATTGGAGAATATCACTACTATTTAAACCTTTTTCTTTTTCATCACTTATTAGTGGTAAATATTCTCAAAACCAGCATAAGAGCTTTGAAATGGGCCAAAATCATTGGCGCAAAAAATCACAAAATAACAGGAGGGCTTAAATAGCACGAAGTCATGATTATCAGATATTGCTCTGAAAACAGAGCAGCAAATCGCTCTTCCGGATTGCACCGGAATCCACGGGAAATGACTTCGCAAAACTCACGGGCAAAGAAAAGCGAATTATCGCCTTTATCGATAGAATTCTACAGTTTAAAGATTGTAAGTACTCAATAGTAATGACTATTCCGAAAACTTTATAAATGGGAGGGTGTTGATACCAGACATGGATAGGGAGTCACTAATCAGTTCAAGCAAAACACGAGAACGTCGTGAGGGGGTAAGAGAATTTATCAACGCACACCCAGATATACGTCTCGAAAGATTGACCCCCCTACTATACGATACAGATCAAGATGTTTCATTCCTGAGCGCTCTGGCACTCAAAGACATAAAAGACCCGCGAATATTCGAATTCATACAAAGAAATGAATTCGGCAAGATGTACCGATCCATGCTCGCAGCAACACTGCTTGAAGATGTTTCTTATCCTGAGTTCTTCGAAATAAGATACAGACCACAGCATGAAATGCACAGAGCCTTACACATAGCAAACCTGGGAAAACAGTACCGGGCAGACAAGGTCCATCCGATACTCGCATCTCTCGAGGAAGCACTCAAGGACCCATCACCTGCCATAAGGGAGACTGCAGCAGGATCGCTTGCAAAGATGAACACGATAACTTCTGTCAACATGCTCGATAATCATCTGAAAGAAGAAACGGATGACGAGACTTCACTCTACATCCTGCAGAAACTAAGCGAGATAAGTTCATTCGACATGACAACCTACAAGATACCAGAAGACAAAAAAGACCAGATAATCGCATGCCTTTACGGAGTACTTATCGGAGACGCCCTCGGAGCACCTACAGAATTTATGGACCGAGGACATATAATACAAGTCTTCGGAAAGATACAGGAGTTCAAACCAGATACAGGAAGAGATCTTGCTCCAGGACAGTACACCGACGACGGTGAGATGACTCTTTTCACGCTCGCCCATCTCGTAAACAAAGGATTCTCCAACCAAGGTCTTGCAGAGACGCTTGCAGAGAAGGTTCGTAAAGTAGAGACCAGAGAAATCCAGTGGAGAGGATACGGCGGAACTACTCGGATGGCTCTCAGAGATATAGGCGCAGGACTCAACTACAGGTTCAACAACAAAGACAAGAAGAAAAGCTGCGGGGCAGCCATGAGAATACTGCCTATAGCAATCGCAAACTACCAGGAATCTGAAGAAGACTTCAAACAAGAAGTCATCAAAGCTTCAAGGATAACACATACTTCAAACGAATCAGTGGCAGGAGCACTAGCAATAGCATATGTTGCAAGGAAAATACTCGATGGAGAACCTGTCGGAGAGACCATCTTCGACGAGATTAATGAATTCACCGCGGACATGCCATCATATCTGCATGAAAGACTGAATCTTGCAAAAGCACAATACGGAAAGTTCACTGAGCACGGAGTTGATGTTCTCGACGATACTGATACCCGGACAGGAGTCACCGTACCCCTCGCGATCTACATATTCGCAAAAGAACAGGATGATTTCAAGGAAGCAGTCATATACGGAGCGAATACTGCAGGTGACTCGGACAGCATCGCATCGATGGCTGGCGGACTTGCAGGCCTGAAAGGAGGGATGAGCACGATACCCCCTAAGTTCTTATCAAAAGTAGATGACCAGTATCTCAAAGAGATACTTGACAAGCAGAAGTAGAATCGGACATACTTTTCACACCTTATTCTATTACCTTTGATAAATAGCTATAAATCTTGAACGCTTATACGTACTTAGGCAGAGTATCATCTGCACTAATGTCACAAGGTGAATAAGATGTATATGGAAGGAAGAATACCTAACGCGTTCAAGGAATATATGTCAGGAGGTGCTGGCAATAAATCCGAGAATAAAAAAAAAGGAGCAGGAACAGAAATGGATCCTGTAACAGGACTGCCAATGTTAAAAGTTCCTGAGATAGAAGACGAGAAGGACTTCATGTGGCTCGGAAATGGTTACGGCATGCCCCTGGGTACAGCAAGCCCTCCAAGCCATACTGGAACTCCAGGCAAGACACCGATGCAGAACTACGGACCATCAGGAATGATGGACATGCCTATGATACCTATGCAGGCATACAATCCTGCACAGCAGATGATGCAAGGCAGACAAGGTTCGCAGAGCATGATACCTATGCAGCAAGGTTACGGTCAAGGTGGATTGAACCAGATAGACATAAAATACACTGCAGCAGATGGAACACAATACAACATAGGAGTTGTGACGCCTCAAGAAAATCGCGGAAAAGCACTTTACAACGTATTATCCGGACTTTACGGAGTAATGATGGCAGAAGGCAAGTCAGGAAAATACAGCAATGCAGGAAAAGGATATTCAAGTAATTCAGGTAAAGGCGGTTATTCTGGTGGAAAAGGAGGTAAATGATTTTTTCATTTTCTGTATTTGTTTAGCTCAATTAAGGCAGTACTGCCACGCGGCTAACCTTCTGTTGGTTGCTATCCGACGAATCGACGTTTGGTCGCTGCGCGAACATCGTCTAACAAAGAACAAGTGCAACCCACTTAGCAATCATCTTTAGAGGACACGCACGTCGCGGCGGCAGTACAGCCAATAACAGCTAAATAAATACCATTTTCTTTCTATTACCCAAAATCACCTTTATAAACTATTTAAAAAGAGATGTTTTATTTCTAGAAAGCTTTATAAATCACTTCTTACTACCAAGTAGTATCAATTAGTGTTGAAAGGGGGCGTATAGATTTAAGCAGTAAATGCAAACTAAGGGAACCAATCCATGGCAGATGAAAATCACGATAACAAATTTGATGATGGCGCAGCAACAGCTGAAGCTTACGAAGTAGAAGACCTTTCTGCACCTGAATCTCAGGAAGGCCAAGATACCCAACATGGAGAGAATACAGGAATATTCAAATGGGTAAATGGAGAGTTAGTGCAAGTAGGTACACAGGCCGAAGATGCGCTCAGCACAATTGTAAACATGCAGGAACAGCTTGAAAAGAGAAAAAAACACATACAAGAAGTCAAAGAAGAAATTGATAGACTCAATAATCAGCTACCTGATAAGATAGCTGAAAGAAGAAGATATTCTAAAGAAATTGCAGATACCGACTCAGAAATATTGCTTGCTGAACAACGTATCCAACAACTAACTGAAAAAGAAACAGACTATAATGCAAGAGGGGAAGGGGTTTCAGTGAAACTTGAAGATATAGCCCGAAAATACGATAGACAGAAAGCAACACTAGATAAGAAAAAAGAAGAAGTTCTTGAACAGATAGATGAAAAGAAGATAACTGCAAAACAGAGAATAGATAATCTTGAAAAAGCTCTTGAAAAAGCAAAAGAAACTCTCCGAGAAATCGAAGAAAAAAATAAAAGTGTAAATGATGCAAGCCAAAGAAGGGCCGATGCAATACAAGAATCTTATGATAATGAGAAAGGAGAACTCACAACTGATTACGATAATATACTGGCAAAGATCCAGGAAACAGAAAAAGAAAGACTGACTGAAGAAGAAAAATATTCTGTATTGAAAGAAAAATATCAGACTTCAGAAGACAATTGCAGAGAGACTGATGAAAGCATCGCAAAGATAAAAGATAGGATAAAATACCTCGCAAAAGACATAACAAACAGCTCAGTCACAAACATGCTCAGAAGCGCAACACCGGAAAGCCTTGCATTACCATCTCTTGAACTCGATTATGAAAAAAATGAACAAGATCCCAACCTTGACCCACTTACAGACGAAGATATCCGACCAGCAGAAATTCCTGTCCTAGACACATATCCCCCCGAACCTGAAGAAATGGAAGCTCCAGATCTGACAGATGATGAAGTGGATATGGATGAAATAACTGAAAGCCAATTCAGTAAACCACCTTATTCTTCAGATGACCCTAAAATAGTTGCAGAAAGAAAAGAAAATGCCAGAAAACTAATCAACGAATTTGGGATAAACGACAATGCAGAAAAACCACCTGTTGAAGTTAAAGATATTGGAGAAGCAGCCCTACAAGAACAAAAATACACTCCTGCACAGATGAATCAAATACTCGCAAACCTTACAGAACCACATCAACTAACCTCTCCTGAAAAGGAAGTTCATAAAGAAAATATATCCACTGAAGAAGAAGATGCTGATATCGAAGGACTACTCGATGGGCTCGAGGTGCTTAAAGACGACCTCAAACATCCACAAAGTGACAGTGATTCAGAACCACTAAAATCACAAATGGTAAAGGACGTACTTGAAGACCCTGCTGAAGATATAATCCCTGTATCTGAAGCACCACAGATAGTTCCAAGTTCAATCGATCTTCTTTCTGCAGAAGTATGGCAACTCAAGACAGATGGACCTATAAGGACTGGAAAGATACAATACAGTATCAGCGACGAATCGGAAAAACTGATCGAATATGTCGACACAAATATGTTCATAAAAATGATGAGCAGCAATGCTTACAGTACTATCGCAGGAATAAAAAACGACCTTCCAGGTGAAATGAAGACAAAACTTAATCTCAAACAGATAGAACAACTTGCTCAGGTATCTGATAGTTTTGAATCAGGATGGAACAATATTAAAAATATGGTAGATAAACTAGTCAGTAAATATAATCATGGACTAAATGAACTAGTTACAGATTACACCTTAGGAGGATTGAATCCAGAAGGAATTGAGATGGCAGATATACAAGAAAGAAGTCTCGTCTGTGATCCATACCTCCAGAAAGCACTAAAAGAAGAAGTCCTACCTGTATTACTGAACGATGAATATCTGACAGTGTTTGAATCAGATCATACTCCTGAGAGCGAAACAATATTCCGGGAAGAAATAGATTTCGACAAACTTGTAAACTCACTTGATAAAGTAAGACAATACCTTGAAGAGAATTTATCTGATTCTCAAGAAGCAGTCCAAAAAGGTGGAGAAGGTATAGAATATGTTCTCCAACAGAAAAAGTGTAAAATACTTCCTGTAGAGTCTGCACAACACAGTGACTAAATCTCGTATTTTTTTAGATCAATTTTAGCAGCACAGCCACGCGGCTAACCTTCTGTTGGTTGCTATCCGAAGCCTCTGTGTTCGGTCGTTGCGCGAACATCGTCTAACAAAAAAAAGTGCAACCAACTTAGCACTCATCTTTGGAGGACACGCACGTCGCGGTATCAGTGCTGCCAACAATAGCTAAACAAATACTGAGCTAAATAAATACCAAAATCTTTAAAAGCATCTTCTTTTTCTTCTGTCATCAAAATGGCAAACACAATAGAACTCGAAAAAACATTTCTAGCAAAGACAATCCCTTCTGGACTCAAAGAATGCAGACACAAAGAGATAATTGACATGTACATACCAAAAGATTCCAGACATCCAGTCATAAGACTCAGACAGAACGGCGACAAGTATGAGATAACAAAGAAGGAACCTATTGAAGACGATGCATCACACCAAGAAGAACATACAATCATACTTACTGAAGAAGAATTTAATGCTTTGTTGGCTGTCGAAGGGAAAAAAGTACGTAAGTTAAGATATCATTACCCTTACAAAGGCAGGATGGCAGAAATAGATGTATTCCAAGATGAACTATTAGGGATTATCGTAGTAGATTTTGAGTTTGATACTGTCGAAGACAAAGAAGCATTCCAGTTACCAGACTTCTGCAGCGCAGAAATAACACACGAAGAATTCATAGCAGGCGGCATGATCTGCGGGAAGACCTATGAAGATGTTGCGGATGATTTAGCGCGTTATAATTATGTGAAGTTGTTTTTGGATTAGCTGTAGTTTAGACTCTACGACTCCGCAGAAGTAGAACCATGCAAAAAATAAGCGCTTTTTTCGTATTTGTTTAGCTCAATAATGGCAGCACTGCCACGCGGCTACACCATAATCGGTTGCTAACCGAAGAATTAGCAGTTGGTCGCTGCGCGAACATTACTTAATATTCC
>CAZXTQ010000030.1:0-15250 GCA_964643595.1 uncultured Methanosarcinales archaeon | reverse complement strand
GCTTCAAATATGTCTGTTGTGTGGTTTACAGGAAGCTGCGACGAATTTGTGTAGTATGGTTGTTCTTTTCCTGCTGTGATGATGTCAGGGTATCTTTTCTTGTCATGCTTGGCAAATCTGTATGCTGTTCCTTCTGCAGGTGTTGCTTCCAAGTTGTAGATATTGCCTGTCTCTTCCTGGTATTTGGTCAGTCTTTCGCGCATGAAATCAAGTACTTCTTCTGCAAATGCTATTCCTTTCTTGGTCGCGATGGTTACATCTGCACCTAGGAAGTTCTGCAGGCATTCGTTCATGCCGTTGATTCCTATTGTGTTGAAGTGGTTCTGTAAAGTGCCCAGATATCTTTTAGTGTATGGCATGAGTCCGTTGTCCATGTTTCTCTGCACTAACTTCCTTTTGATCTCGAGTGATTCTTTTCCGATATCCATGAGTTTTGCAAGTCTTTCATAGAATTCTTCTTTTGTCTTAGCAAGATAACCGATACGTGGCATGTTGATTGTGACCACACCAAGACTGCCGGTCATCTCTACTGCGCCGAAAAGACCTCCGCCTTTTTGTCTTAACTCGCGCATGTCCATTTGCAGTCTGCAGCACATGCTCCTTACATCGCTAGGGTTCAACTCGCTGTTGATGAAATTCTGGAAGTATGGAATTCCGTATTTTGCAGTCATGTCGAATAGGATTTTTGCGTTGGGTGATTCCCAGTCAAAGTCTCTTGTTATGTTGTAGGTTGGTATTGGGAAGGTGAATATTCTGCCTTTTGAGTCGCCTGCCATTATGACTTCCATAAATGCTTTGTTTATCAGGTCCATCTCTTCCTGGCATTCGCCGTATGTGAATTCCATTTCTTTGCCGCCCACTATTGCTTTGCGGTTTTTCATGTCTTCTGGGCAGACCCAGTCAAAAGTTAAATTGCTGAATGGTGTCTGTCCACCCCATCGGGTGGGTACGTTCATGTTGAAGATGAAGCCTTGGATTGCTTGATAGATCTTTTTGTAGGGTAGGTTGTCTGCTTTGACGAATGGTGCTAGATATGTATCAAAGCTGCTGAATGCTTGTGCTCCTGCCCATTCGTTCTGTAGTGTGCCGATGAAGTTGATCATCTGCCACAAAGTTGAATCCAGATGCTTTGATGGTTTTGAATCTATCTTGCCAGGTACTCCGTTGAACCCTTCTGTAAGCAACTGTCTAAGTGACCATCCTGCGCAGTATCCTACGATGCCCCATCCGAGGTCGTGTATGTGGAGGTCTGCGTTCTGGTGCGCTTCTGATATCTCTGCAGGGTACACGTTCTTTAGAGTATAATGTGCAACGACTGATGTTGCTGCGTGCATGATTAGTCCAGAATAAGAGTAGTTGACGTTTGCATTCTCTGCTACTCTCCAGTCTGATTGTCTGAGGTATCCGTCCATGGTGCTGTTTACGTCCATGAGGGTCTTGCTTTCGTCTCTTATTCTTCTTCTTTGGTCTCTGTACAGTATGAATGCTTTGGCGACCTCTACTTCTGCAGATTCGATAAGGACTTTCTCTATGAGATCCTGTACCATCTCTACTGTTGGTATGACTCCGCCTCTGAAGAATATTTCGAGTATGGTGGAAACTTTGAGGGATAGATTTTTTGCTTTCTGGTAATCATCCTGCCCTACTGCTTTGACTGCTTTGAATATAGAGTCTATTATCTTGTTCTCATCGAAAAGAATGAGTTGTCCATCTCTTTTTTGTACTCTCTTTACTTTGTTAAGCTCTTCCATATTACCTAACCTCTCTTTTCAACACTTCTTTTGGTTTCCGCAGAATTAGCCGCGGGGGTTGGTTGTTTATTTCTTGGTCAGTTTTGAAATCTCTTTGTCGAATTCTTCAAGATCCTGGAAGTCTTTGTATACTGATGCAAATCGCAGGTATGCGACCTGATCCAGTTTCTTGAGTTTCTTTACAAGGAGAGATCCAATCTTTTTGCTTTCTATCTCTGTTGCATCCATGGATTTAATCTCGGCTTCGACCTCTTCAGTGACTTTCTCTATTTGTTCTCGCGTCACTGGCCTTTTCTCGCAGGCTTTTACGAGTCCGTTGATGACTTTCTCGCGGTCGAACTGCTCCTTGGAGCCGTCTTTTTTTATGATTGTGATTGATATGCTTTCCAGACGTTCGTATGTTGTGTATCTTTTGTTGCATGCCAGACATTCGCGCCTTCTTCGTGTCGCAACATATCCATCTGTCTCTCTTTTATCAACGACTTTTGAATCGAGACTTCCACAAAATGGGCATTTCATTATTGGCTCCGACAATGTTTGTGCAAAAATTTTATCGGAAAAAAAGCGGTTAATTCTTGTTTTTCCGTGGTCCTTTTGAATTATGGTAAAAACACAACATGTTGTGCTTGGTTATGTATTGACATACAACGTATGGTATGACTCAGAAGAACTGGTATATAAGTATTACGGTTGTAAAAACTATATTCTTGAAACATATTTTTCAAAAAAATAGTATGCATTGAGATACCATTCTATAGTAATCAGTCATCAACAAATCTTACATTGCAGGCATAAAGCTTTAACTCCAAGATTAGATTTTTTTTCAATACAATACACTGATAAATGATAACAAAAATTTGCACTGTTCATTTTTACTCAAAAACTGCTGCCCTTGCCAGCGAAGTCATGTGGCATTAGTGAGAATGGTAATTGTGCGATTGAAACATTGGATCAAACATTTACTGAAGCGTGCGAGCAGCATTGTTACTTCAACTTTGAATCGCCACCACGCAGCTATAGCGTACCTAATCAATATTCTGATCGAGCTAACTCACTATTATTGCATATATTCTTGAAGCGCTGCTAGGTGGTGGTGCTTTATGTTTTAGTGCTGCGTATTCTTAGAATTACTTTCCATGTAATGGGTGATGTGCTTGAGCGTGTTCAGGTATTTCATATTCATGTCCTTTTTGTGCTTTATCACTTGCCACAAAGACAACTTCTCCTTCAGGTTCTTTGGCTACGCCATACAGCAATATGATTATGAATATTGGATTTAGTATTATTGCGCTTATTCCTTGTAGCCAGTGTATTGCTCCTATTGCTATCTGTATGATTGTTGTTATCATCGCTATTCCAAGATCGAAAACGCCGACCCATATGAACATCCTGTACTTTTCAGGGTCTGTTGAAAGGAATAAATAGAATACCGACATTGCCAAAAGAACGCCACCCCAGTATCTTACAGTGACTGGATCTGTGATGTTGTATGCGAATAAGAATGCTGCTGCCTCATGAAACATCAAAGTCAGTGCTCCTACAAGCCCTGCATATAATGCCATGAGTTTCAGTGTTACCTTAAGATATGTTGGTGCTGCCATAAGATTCCTCTTTTAGACTGTCCAAGCAATCAGGGTATATAAATCTGACGGTGACTTGGGCTATTAGGAACTTCTCAGAATATTGAAAATATGTGTTTGTTTAGCGGTTATTTTGGGCTTAATCTTCATCATTAGAATCGTCAGAACTTACGTCTCCGTATTCTTCTGCTGCATCATTCAAGTCTTTGACTAGTTCATCGACATCTATCCCGTGTGCTGCGCACCCTTGTTCCAGGTTCTCAAATCTTGCAGCAGCGCAACCTATGCAGTGCAGTCCGTGTTTCTGGAATACTTCAATGCTTTCAGGATGATCCATAACAATGTCTGAGATTGTCATATCTTTTGTTATCTTGTTTGTCATAATGTTCACCTTTTATTTGATTAATGCTAGTCATATAAACCGTTTTTCACTGCTTCTTCTCTGGTGAAAGAGATATTCTTGCTTTTTATTTCTAAATCTATCTCTATAAACTTACTCGCAATATTTTCTTTAGTTTTATGTTTTACGTACATTTAAAAGATGAAAAAGTGCTGTGCGCTTTTATTTTTTTTGGTTGCCTCTTACAACAACCCCACCATCTCTGCGTGCACTGGATCGGTCAGGAACATCTCGCGAGCCAAATCGTCTATAATATAGTATACCTGTTTTTCATGCACTTTGAATTTCTCATCCACTCTTTCCAGAAACTCATCTACTTCCCGCAATTCCTTGAATACTGCTTCTACAAGGAAATCATATCCGTTGTTTATCTTGTATACAGAATTAATATTCTGATGCTTCAATAGGAATTCCTTCATAGTATCTCGATGGTCCTTACGTATCCTGAATACTATCTGGGTTCTGCAATTGAAACCTAATCGTGAAAAGTCCAGAAGGCAGGTGAAACGTTTTATCAGGTCTTTTCTGCAGAGTCTTATCCTGTCACATATTGTAGATACTGGCATCTGGATTTTTCTGCTGATGTCGGTCATCTGCTGTCTGCCATCCTTTCTTAACTCCATGATAAGATCCACCTGTTTTTTGTTTGTTTTCATGTTGACTCCTCCACCCGTCAGGGCAATATGTAATATATCCGGAGCAACCTTATACCTTTCCTATAAGATATATATAATACCTTAAAGTATATAAGATAAAAAAGTTTATATATTCTGAAGATATATTATATTCAAATGAAAAGAAAAGCGATACAGTTGGCAAACAACACTCTTGTAGTATCTCTTCCTGCCGCTTGGGTCAAGAAGACATCAACAAAGAAAGGGGATGAGATAGATGTTGAGGATTCTGAAGGTAAGCTTATCCTTTCCACAGAAAGCTCATCTACTAAAGGTCAGATAATTGTAGATGTCTCAGGGATGGATCCTATGATCAAACGGATACTTGGAGCGCTTTACAAAGCAGGTTATGATGAGGTAGAGGTCAGGTTCTCAAATATAAAAGAACTGAAGACAATACAGGAAGTGGTAAGGGAAGAGTTCCTCGGTTTCGAGGTCGTTGATCAGAAAAAGGATTGGCTCACGTTCAAGAAAATTTCTCATATAGAAAGAAATGAATTTAACACTATGCTGAGAAGGATGTTCTTGATAATACTGTCGATGGCAGATGATTCTCTGGAAGCTATTAAAAAACAGGACAAGGAATGGCTTGAGGCAATAGCGCTTCATGATAAGGATGTGAACAAGATAGCTGATTTCTGTAGACGCGTGCTTAACACGACTGGTGCAGAAGGTTTCAAACGTATTCCTCCTGCTTATTTTATTGTTGAACAGCTTGAGAAGATAGGTGATATGTACAGGGATATATGCAAGCACCAGGTGCAGGAGAATTCAAAGATTGATAAGGATACTTTCAATATCTATAGACAGACAAACATATTTTTCAGACAGTTTTATGAGGTATATTTTGATTTCAGTCTAGAATCTTTGAAAGAGTTTGCAGATGAACGCTATAGACTGAGAAAGCTGTTTGAAAAGCTTTTTAGTAAACCAAAAGATGCAAGAATATTGTTCTTCTTGAACACTGTGGTAGAAAGCACTTTTGATATGAATGGTCCTTTGATGGCATCATCGCTTTGATTCTAATTGCTTTGATTCTGTTTTGTATAATCTATTGACTATATCGTGTATTTCTGCTAGAGCAGGTGCGTTATTTGAATGCGCATCTCTTTTCCTTAGAATTTGTAGTGTGTGGACTGCTCTTGACAGGTGATATGAACGCATATCTAACTCACCATCTCTTGCTCTGTATCCTGCCAGCTCGAGATGTCTGTGCACTTGTGCATATGAGTTATTGAAAAAGAACAGTCCGCGATCAATCTTCTTACGTGTTAACTTTTCTTTCCGTAGGACATAAGTTTCTATTATCTTTATTCTCTGCTTTGGAGTCACATAATTTCTGCCGAACTCAAGCAGGCTCACCAAATCTATCTGACAGGGCATCATTATTGCAGTCTCGAAATCTATTGCTGTCAATCGTCTATTTTCATCGACGACAATATTACGCGGATTATGGTCTTTGTAGAAGTCTCTGCTTGTATTCGCGAGTTCTTTGTTTATTATAGTGTAAGCTGCAACGAGTCTTTCAGTTTCAGGATCGCTCAATTCAGGACGTTCGCCTTCAGGACCGTATTTGAGGAATGTGTTGATAAGCTTAGATAAAAAATACTCTCTTTGGGTGCGGATTGGATCAATTATCTCGATGTCGGTTTTCCCTTCCAAGGGTTCTCCTTTATAGAAGACTTTTGTCCCAAATGCATGTATATGTGCAAGTATTTCTGCTGAAAGCTTGAGGAGTGTGAGTGCTCTTCTTCTGCTGACTTGCCCGAGTTCCTGGTCAAGTGTTCGGTCGCCTGCTGCACGATAGAATCCTCTGTGGCTATCGCTTACTGTTGTCACTACGGTTTTCTGGATGCATTCTCCGATAATCTGCCTGAAAAGTTGCGAGTTAGCCCATTCGACATTTTTTTTTCTCTTATCTGAATATTCTTTGACAAAAAGCAGGCCTCCAGGAAAATCATTCCATCTTACGGTATATACTTTGTTTCTGCTTTCATTGTAGAACTCCAGAGGCATTCCGCTTTCGCTTTGCTTTTGGTAGATTGCTTCCTCGTAAAAATTATCTGCAGAATATAATACGCCCGCGATTTCGAACAGTGCAGCTCTTAGGAAATAGAATTCAGGAGTCGGCTGAGTTCCCTCAAAGAATATTTGGTCAAGGGAATATGTTGCCTGATAGACTCCTCCTGTTGATAATTGGTCGATGACGTGGGCTAATGTATCTTTTCTTGATGATTTCTTGAATTGATGGCGGTAAGTCCAGGTTCTGTGGGGTGGTGGTTCTTCATATGTGTAGCCTTCATACTTTATGTCTATCATGCGGACTGTTGCCTCAATAGCTTTGTTTTCTTCACCTCTTTCGAGATATGCTTGTGCTAATCGTCGCAGGCTTTCGATATTTTTAGGAGAGACGCGAAGATTTCTCTGCTCTCGCATTATTATTTTTTCAATGTCGGTAGAATCACTGATGCGCACGTTGAGGATAGAATTGAAGAATCCTTGTATACTTGTCCTAAAACGTGAACTCTGACCAGCGTATCTGAATGCGCCAAGCTCAGTTTCAGGCCATATTGCTTTGCGTTCTTCAATTTCTTTTATTATCTGTTCAGAATCGAAAGGTATGAAGTCCATTCAGGATTATCAGTAAACCAAGACTTATAAACCTGTTTTTTGTCCCGTGTTTGCGACAAATACTGCTTATTCCCAAAAACCTTAAATACACAAAACACACCATCAATATCATGATCAAGAATTTTCTCGGCATAAAAGGTAAGAAGCGCAATGGACCTGTTCCGCTGCCCAGGAAAGAGCGCAGTTCGAAGACAGTGCCTTCCCAACGTTTCAACGACATGATTGAGTATTACACTAACGAGCTTAAGTCTCGGCTGGACGAAATACAAAGGCTGAAGGAAGAGAATGAGCTGCTTATCAAGACGAGTATCAGGAATGCTGCGCGTTCTGATGAGAACCGATTGATAGCAGAGAAACTTCAGGAAGACCTTAGGAAATCAAAGCAGAAGTGATTACTTCTGTTCTTCTATTTTTTGTGCGCCCCACACTTTTCCTGCGCGGTCTATTTCGAATTTGTACATTCCTAAAGGGGTTTCTAGCCATACTGTGTGTGGGTGTCTTTCTCCTTCCCATTGTTCTGTTTTGTATTTGAATTCTCTTGTGGTGGTCTTGACAGAATTTGTTCTTATGATTGTTGCAGGTATGACTGGCCCGAAACTTTCTACTTTCTGGTCGAGAGGCTCTGCGCGTAGGTCGTACTCGATGTTTCCGCAATAGAATTTCTGGGCTCCATTGTCGTACGTTACTTGGCAGTTTGTATCTGCTACAGGAAGTTCGACAGGTACTTGTTGTGGTGCTGTTGCACAGCCCATGTACGTTGCAAGCAGTGATACTAATAGTGCGTTTCTTCTACTCATAGATATTACCCCCACATTTTTGTCGTAAGACTTTTATTTAATTCTTGCGATATTTTTGGCTATTATGAACGCCTATGCATATTTATTACACTCAATAGACTTTCATAATAGGCAGGTAATAAGTCCTCCGCATAAATTGAATATGTGCCGCCTAGCGCAGTCATTTGGGGGTTCATTCAGATTTCACAATCGCACGATTTAGAACTCTATGAATTATTCTTACGGAGCGCGGCACATATTTACCGTCTAGCTGACTTATTACATACCATACTCGCCGATATTTTTATAACAAGAAGTTAGATTCCTTTTTTTATCGCTTTTTCTGCAGAGTATGCTGCGAATCCTAGTGCAAATATGTTCAGGGATATCAGTGCGGTGTAGAAAACAACGTATCCATATCCTGTGTTGTGTGCTACAAATATAGCTATTATGTCTCCAATCACGGCAACGGTTGTGAAAAGCAGTAATGGTCTGGTTCTGAAGTAGTAGTGAAATTCTCTGTCTGCTTTTTTCCTTCCGCCGAGGAATATTATGTTTGATATAATCGTGAATACGACGACCATGACTGCGATGATTGAGAATATCTCCCTTAATATCACTGAGCTGTGCTCTACTTCTTGTATCATGTGTATGTTGTATGACGCGAATGCTTCTATGAATATTATTGCCAAAAGTATGAATAGATACGTGATTAGTATGTGTCTCACACCTACTTTATTGATGTGTTGCCGCATGAGTTCGCGTTCTCTTTTGAGTATCATTGCACGTTACCTGTGAGTATTCCTATCTTATGGTGTGGAAGTTCTGAGTATCCGACATGGATTATATGTATGTCTTTATGTACGGTTTTCTCCAAATTGCTGCACGAAAATGTGTATGTTGCTTTTGTGTTGGGTTTCATAGAGTGTGATATTGTTTCTGGACATCCTTCAAGGGTGAGTGTGATGTTCATATCTTCTTTTAGGTAGTTATGTAGGTTGAAGCTTATCTGCTCTGGAGTTATAGAAAGATCAGTGCATTCTATTCCGTTTATTATTCCGCAGGAATCTTTCATCAGGATATCTGAATTCAATATAAGATATGTTATGAATGCAATGAAAAGGAATAGTGCTATTATGTTGAATTTTTTTGAATGTGGTGCATATATTTTTTCAGGTTTTTTGAATATTTCTTGTTTTTGTTTTTCTTCTTTGAGGTTCTGCTCGCGAAGCTTATCCCTCTCTTTTTTCCTCTTTATCAGGTCCATATCAGAACTTACACAAACTGCATTTAAAAACATTTGGTTTATAAATGGAGTTTATTGTCTTAAAAGAAGCATAGATATCTATATAAAGAATGAATGATATGTTATGTTTTATAACAAATATTAATTTGAGGTGAATAGACATGAAAAAGATATTGTTTATGATTACAGTTATTTCTTTGTTGACAATGGCGCTTATAGGATGTGCTGAGAAGACTGCCGAACAAGAGCTTCAGGATGAGCTGGCAAAACTTTCTCCTGAAGAAGATGCCCAACTTAAAGAAGATATCAATGATGATGGCGAGATTGCAGGACAGGCATTCGCAGGTATTGCTAGGATGACAAGAACTATATCTGCAGGCAAGACCGAGTGTAAATGGGTATGTTCCTGTGATGGACCTGCAAGTGAGTGTTGCGAATATATATGTTAATTTTTTCCTTTTTCTTTCTTTTTAAACCTTACAAAACTACACAGCATAACCTTTAAATAGAAGTCTCAATAAATATTATGCAGCAAAAAGGGGGTAATCATAACGATTCTTGATACTAGGATGTATAGGAGGTATAGACGATGTCAAAAGATATTCAACCGATTTTTATAATGCCTGAAGGCACTCAGAGGAGTACTGGCAGGAATGCTCAGCGTAACAACATTATGGCTGCTAAGCTTGTCGCAGAGACTGTTCGCACAACGTTAGGCCCTAAGGGTATGGATAAGATGATTGTTGATTCTATGGGTGATGTCACTATTACTAATGATGGTGTGACAATTCTGGAAGAGATGCAGATTGAGCACCCTGCTGCTAAGATGATTGTTGAGGTTGCCAAGACTCAGGATGATGAGGTTGGCGATGGTACTACTACTGCAGTTGTCATTGCTGGTGAATTGCTCAAGAAGGCAGAGGATCTGCTCGAACAAGAAATTCATCCTACTGTGATAACCAAAGGTTACAGGATGAGTGCAGAAAAAGCGCAAGAAATCCTCCAATCCATGTCTGAACCAGTCTCTATAAAAGATGTTTCCACTCTTAAGAAAGTCGCTATGACTGCTATGGTGGGTAAGAGTGCAGAGTCTGCTAAGGAGCTTCTTGCTGACATAACTTTCAATGCGGTAAAGAATGTTGCTGAGGAGTATGAAGGCAATACTATTATTGATGATGAGGATATCAAGATTGAGAAGAAGGTTGGTGGGCGTGTGGAGGATACTGAACTTGTAAGAGGTATTGTGCTTGACAAAGAGAAGGTGCATTCAGCAATGCCGCGAGTTGTAGATAATTCAAAGATTGCTCTTGTTGATTCGCCTATTGAGATAAAGAACACTGAAATTGATGCTAAGATACAGATTACGGATCCTGGTCAGCTTCAGAATTTCCTTGACATGGAAGAGAAGATGTTAATGGGTATGGTAAATAAGATTGAGGCTTCTGGCGCGAATGTGGTGTTCTGCCAGAAAGGTATTGATGATCTTGCTCAGCATTATCTTTCCAAGCGAGGAATATATGCTTGCAGGAGGGTGAAGAAGTCTGACATGGAGAAGCTTGCGAAAGCTACTGGTGCAAACATAATAACTAACCTGGATGATCTTGGCGTAAAAGATCTTGGTAAGTCTGGTATGGTTGAGGAGCTTAAGGTCGGCGATGAGGAGATGACTTTTGTGCGTGAATGCAAGAACCCAAAATCAGTTACTATTCTTGTGAAGGGCGGCACAGAACATGTTGTGGATGAGGTCAAGCGGGCTATTGATGATGCTGTCGGTGGCTTGATTGCAGCATTAAGATCTAAGAAAGTGGTTGCTGGTGCAGCATCCACTGAGATTGAATTGTCTAAACAGTTAAGGAAGTTTGCAGATGGCATGTCGGGTAGGGAGCAGCTTGCAGTTCTTGCTTTTGCTGATGCTATGGAAGTGATTCCTAGGACTCTGGCAGAGAATGCAGGTCTTGATCCTATTGATGTTGTGACTGAGCTCAAGGCTGCGCACGACAAGAACAGGAAGTGGGCAGGCATTAACGTTTTTACTGGTAAGGTGATGGATGCCTGGCAGGCAGGTGTCATCGAACCTCTCAAGATAAAGACTCAGGCAATAAGCTCCGCAAGTGAAGTTGCGATAATGATACTTCGTATCGACGATGTGATTGCTGGCAGCGGCAGCGGTGGCGGAGACCAAATGCCTCAGGGAATGCCTCCTGGTATGCCGCCTGGCGGTATGCCTCCTGGTATGGGTATGTGATTATCTCTAATTTTTTAATATCTTTTTTTGTATTTGTTTAGCTGTTCAAATACTTTTTACTATTTTTTATTAAGAATTCTAAATATACCCTAAAAATATTGCTCCAAACATGATGCAACCAATAATCAGCATCAACACGCCTGCAATCAAATGCAACACTTTAAGCTTTCTCTGTCTCCATTCTTCTGCTTTTTCTGTTGTTGTGAATCCGAAGTAGATTGCGAGTGTTATCAATAACATTGGTGTGATGAATATGAAGTTGTACAATAGTAGCATCATAAGTGCGTAATTTCTGGTTACAGTTTCAGCCAACAAACCCAAAATAACTATGTACGGACCGGAAGTGCACGGTAGTAAGAATAATGATATCAGAAAACCAATCATGAATGCTCCTGGTACGGATGTTACTCCTTTCAATAACATCTTCATCTTTGGTCTCCATGATTTTGGGACTTCCATGATGAACCATTTGCCATACCAGAGATAATCCTTGAGATTGAAAAGACCTACAATCAAAGCCAAAACTGCGACGACAAAATAGAATATTCTTGTCAGGCCTGCTGCCTGTATTGCTGAAAATAGTCCAAGGCCCATAAGGAAGTATGAGATGTATATTGATAGTGTGAATGCGAGTCCTGCCATGAGTACTCTTTTTTTCTTTCCTGCTGCGAGTATTGTGGTCAATAATATTATCAGCACTGCGAAAGCACAGGGATTTATTGCATCTATTGCTGCAGCTCCAAGGACTGCTCCAATTGTTAGTTTGTTGATTGTATCTGTTGTTGATGGATTTTCTGCAGGGGATGATTCTCCTGATATCGCGATAGGATTTAGGCATTCAGATATTATGTCTGCATGTTCTTGAAAACAGCTATCGCACTCGTTTTCGATGCAATATAATATGGCTTGTTCTATATTATCTGAAAGTCGATCACTGAATCCTGTGATTACATTGCCGTTTATGAATGTTGTAGGTACGCCACCTACTTCTACGCCGTGTGCTTCAGATAGTCTTTGGAATAGTTTTCTGTTCTCTTTATTTGAATAGACTTCATACCTGTGGACTTTCAGAGTGGGATACTTGATCTGCATATCTTCAAGCCATGCTTCTTCTGCACCGCAGTGTGGGCATCCTTGTCCATAGAATAACATAAGGTCTACTGTATTATCAGTCAACTCCTGAGCACTAGCTGTAACTAGACTGAGGATAAATACCAATATCAGTAGTATTGGAAGTCTTTTCATGCTATCGCCATTCACACTTATTATTTATAAACTTTTTTGAAGCTTCAATGATAGAAACAGGGTTAGTGTTCATGTTTGCAGGCATCTTCAGAACCTGCAGGTTTCAACGCCTGATCTTTCCACATGTTAAATATCTCCTGGACTGTCTCTGCTTGGCATACATATACTTTGATTTCGAACTCTTTGCACAATGACAAGGCTTTGCTGCCAAGGCCTCTGCATAGCAGCACATCTGCGCCATGTTCTTTCATTACTTCTGGTGGCAGTCCTTTGCCGCCCATGTGTTCGCTGGTGTTATCAATCACTTCAAGCAGGGTTCCGTTTTCATCGATGAATGTGTAGGTATTGCATCTTCCGAAGTGCTGCGCCACTTCTGCAGACAGACCTGTTTTATCATTTGTGGGGATAACTATTCTCATTTTACTACCTCTTCTATCTTTTTATCACTCGCAACTTCGTATTTGATTCCTTTCTCTTCCATGGATTCCATCATTTTCTCTCCGAACTTTCCACCGACAATCTTTTCTACTCCTTCGTTGTGGAGCATTTGCACGACTGATGGTCCGGCTCCTCCTCCGCCTATTTTGAATGGGTTAGGCATTGCCTTGATAAGAGAACCATTCTCGAAGATGAGATAATATTCAGCTCTTCCGCTTATAGGGCTTACTTCACCCGAAGGGTCTTTGCTGCCTGCTGCTATTGCAATTTTCATTTTTCCATGACCTCCATTATTTTTTCTACGAAAATTCCTTGAATTATTGATGCTATGAGCATGATTGATGTCAGCACGATAGTATAGACTATGCCGAAATAGATTATGAACAAGGGCAGAAGTGCTGGCTTTATTGCTCTGTTGTAGATGAATGCTGCTATGTACCCGTTCCTGACTCCTTGTTTCTGCATATCATTTAGCAGAGGATACCATAAATATATTGGTCCTGTGGATATTATTCCTCCGAGCACTGCCCACAACCATCCTTTCACTCCTGCATCTTTGCCGAGATGTTTTACTATTACAGCAGGTTTCACTAAGTAGGTCGTGACGACGAGCAGGACAAACACCAGAATAAGTGGCAGTATTATGTTTTTGAGTATGTTTATGAAGAAGTTGAAGCTTGATAGTACCACATCTTTGCTCAATATTGCTGCAACAATATACATTAGAACGACGATGCCTAGGAAGTACCATCCTGTGTAGCTTGTTTCTGTCTTTTTCATATTAAGCTCATCACCCCAACTGTTGCGTAAGCTACAACAACTGCAAAAACGAAGCTCATGATATTCCTGACGACTGCGAAACGTTTTCCGAGAAGTATTGATTCTGCAGGCAGTTGTACTAGTCCTACTGTCACCCATGCGACGATGAATGCTGTTACTGCTGCAAGGCTTGCGCCTTGTGAAAGCAGTTCTCCGCCGATTACGTAGCTGGTTATTGGGTTGCCTGCAAGCACGCTGCCGACTCCGCTTGCGATCACTGAATCAAGGAAGGGTATCTTGCTGAAGAATCCTATTATTGCTTTTTTTGGTATTGCTGCATTGGCTAGACTGACGAGGAGTATTGCACCTAGAAGTATTGGGAAGCTCATCCATAATTGTTTGCCTGCTTTCTTAACCGCTTCAGCAAGAGTTATTTTTTTTTCTTTGATTACTTTGTTTATCATATTACAGTCTCATATATTTCATATATTTTTTTCTACAAATATGTGGTCTCCTTTATCTTGGAGTCTAAAACCTTTTTTCTTCAGAAGCTTTTCCATTATGTAATTGTCTGGAAGTATGAATGTGTATATTTTATGTAGTCCTTGTTTTTGTGCTATTGCGATTATGTAGCTTAAGAACTTGTTGCCGAGTCCTTTTCTTTGCCATGGGTCTGCTACGACTATTGCGATCTCTCCTGATTCGCTTTTAGCGTCGGATATGAGTCTTACGACTCCTGCCATTTTTTTCTTTCCTTTGACTTCAACTTCTGCCATTATTCCTACTTCGATTGTGTGGTTCACGTTAGTGTAGCGTTTTATCATCTCAGGAGTTACTTCGTTGATGTATGTGAAGAATCTGAGTCTTTGTGTCTCTTTTGAGAAGTGTGAGAACATCTCTTTTTCCATATCAAAATCTTCTGGTTCTATGGGTCTGAGGACTACTTTTGTACCATCTTTCATCTCAAACTCTGATTTGTAGTCCTCAGGGTATGTTTTCATGTTCGCTCGCTTAACTCTTGAAGTCTTTTTTCTATCTGTTCTTTTTCTTGTTCAAGTAGTTTTCGTTCTTCTTCTTTAGATTCCTGTGATTGGATTCCTGCTCGCCAACCCATTCCTCTGCCGTTTCCGAAGCCACGTCCTCTGCCTGTTCCGCAGTTTCCTCTTCCTCTTCCTGTAAGAGGTCCGTTACCCATAGGTCCTGTTTTGTCCATTCCTGGCATTTTGTATACACCCCCGTGTATTTTTATGGCAAGTCCTTCGACCAGAGACCTTGCAACTTTTGAACGTGCAGATCTATACACTCTGCAGAATGTCGGCTGTGATACTTTCATCCGAATAGCAGATGTTTTCTGATCCATTCCTGCATGATCTCTTAACCGCAGTGCCTCAAACTCTTCTACATTGAGTTCAACTTTTTCCATTCCGCGCAGACCTACTCCTTGTGGTTTGAAATAGGTCACATCTGGTTCGCAGCTGACCCAACGGTTTCTTCTTGGTCTTACC
>CAZXTQ010000029.1:0-15512 GCA_964643595.1 uncultured Methanosarcinales archaeon | reverse complement strand
TAAAAGAAGGAATCATTTTACTCATACTGCGAATCAATAGGATTTCATATTAGCCTCTTATAGGCATGTAATAAGTCTGCCGCATAAAGTGAATATATGCCGCCTAGCGTAGCCATGAAATATTTGCTTGCAAATATTTAAGGGCACCAAAGACTCTAGCGAAGTGAGTCTTTGCGTGTCATTCGGTGGTTCATTCAGGTTTCACAATCGCACGGTTCGGAACTCTGTGACTTATTCTGACGGAGCGCGGCATATATTCGCAGTTTAGCTGACTTATTACCTACCACTTCAGAAATATTACACAAAGTTCTCGCAGCGAAAACGTTCAATTCGGCAAATATCAACCGACTGTGATGTGGCCGCGTGGCAGTACTGCCATTATTGAACTAAACAAATAATCAAATACTAAAAATCTAGTTTTCAAATGCGTACGGAACTGACCGAACTGAGCGCGAACCATCTTCACGCCTTAGAACACTCGCATATTTTTTAGCGCATAAAATAACCTGTACAGCCTCAAGAAAATCCTTGCCTTCAAGAGTGCCCATATCATCAAACAATGTTGATTCATCACTGACAATACTCCCTTTTGCACTCCTTTTCGAGAGATAACCCAAGAACCTGCATAGATTAGAAGCAACCTCATCATCACCCTCAGAATGCCACTTATGTGGTTGATAAGTATTCTTATCATACAATGTTCTACCGAACTCTGCTTCGACATCTATGGAATTATCAGGAGATCTTACGCGAACTGAATAAAAATACCAGAAAACATCTTTAGGATTATACTCTTGATTACAGGACTCAGCACCATTCGGAGACAGCTCAAAAGAAAGTTCTAACTCTAGTTTACTCCCCTCCAATGCCACCCGCTCAAACTTTGAGGTGACATGATCTATGCTTTGAAAATCATCCCCCATATTACCACCAAGAAGTGATTAAAAGTATTTAAAGATTTTGGTATTCTGCCTATATACCTAAATATGGACAGTTTGAGCATTAAAGAGCTTATTTCGCAGTTTTGAAGGCTTCTTTCCAGTCATCGACATCTTTCTTGAGCATCGTGACCAATGCTTGTTCTGCAGCAGACATACGTTTCCGTGCCAACTTTGAAAGCTTGTCCTCTTCTTCTGCTTTTGTAATTATTTCATCCAATTTTCCTTCCACGTATTTGATATGTGCAAGAATTGGTTTGAAATTAATAGGCTCATTGTTATTTTTCTTTACTTGTTCATCGATTTTTCTGAACTCATTATCCAATAGTGTCTCAATCTCTATAGAATCGTGTTTATATGCTTCGTTTATCGCGCTGAAAAGAGTAATCTGGTGCTGTATTATTGTCTGCATATCTGTGACACTTGGCACATCTGGAAGTTTTGTTCTAAGTTTTGCCAGAAACATTGTCATAATCTTATAATTATTCCAGAAATATGCTAATCTGCTGCTTGCTTCTGAAAGATCTCTCTTACCTTCATCCAATGAATCAAGAATCTCGTTCTTCTTTTTCTCTGAAGCAAGAGTTGCTTTTGCAATCATATCCAATATATTTTCGCGCTTTTTAGGATTCGATTCATTATGGAGTTTATCAACATACTCCATTGTCTTATGCATAAGATCATACAGATCCTCAATCTGTTCCTTAAATGATTCTCCAAATATGCGTTTGTGTTCAATGAATTTCAAGAATACACGGACATCAAATTGTTTTGCTGCTTTGGAGGTTCTATGAGCTAAAGGAAGCGCCTGCTTCAATTGTTTCTGAAAACCTGCTTGTTCTGAATATGCACCCATTATGATTCACCTATTTATGATTCACTTATTTATCTTAATCATCATCAACTCAGACTTACACCTTCAAATGAACTGTTAGACTTTTCTTCTTTATTATCTTTTCGACTCTCACACAATAAGTCCTTCTGAGATTCAACATATTTTCTGAACAATGGAACTTTGACAGGTATTGCGAATCTTGTGAAGTTTGAAGTCACTATAGCCTCACCCTTATCAAGCGATGCTATGTTTCGATCATCCTGAGAAAGGTCCTGTGAAGCAGATTCGATGATTGCAGTCCGTTCAGGTTTCATCTCTATTCCAAGAATTATCTTGGTATTCATATTAGCAAGGACTTCGCGAGGAATAAGCGAAGGCAGCTGAGTTATAGCAGTAAGACCCACTTTGAATTTTCTTCCTTCTCTGGCAATCGTACTGAATATATTTGGTCCAGACTCAAGAACCTCTTTTCCCAAAACCCTCGGCGCCTCTTCTAAAACAACAGAAACAACAGGTTTTCCATCGAGTTGTCCTTTCGACTTATATTTTTTATAACGACGGAAAACTTCTGATATTATCATACTGCCTATCATTATCTCGACAGACCCGGAAAAACCTGATGTATCGACAATGACCGTCTTGCCTTTCTCAACCTCAGAAGCAATATCACCGACAGTACTCTCACCAACACTGTAATCAAACACACCATTGCAATATACTTGTCCACCATCAATCTTGATGTCAAGCAATTGCAAGAGCCTACGCCTAAGCACTCCTACTGTCGAGGGATTGAATTCTACCTTAAGTGGCTTCTCAAGCAGAACTCCTTCAACCCATCTGTTTCCGTACTCTCGATAATATGCGTTCATGGCCTGTACTTGGGGATCAGAAAACGAAACTGCACCTCGGAAATGATCAGGTCTTATCCTCTTGATGTTGATCTTAAGAGTGCTAGTCCCCGAAGGAGGATCGCGAGGAGTATAATATACAACTTTATCCCGCGAAGGATGGTCTTTCAGACCTAATCCATTACGTCCATAATACTCATCATGAGGGTCGAGTACAACAATTCCACAATAATCCTGATTGACTATGCTCCACAGCATCACTTTCACCAAATTGCTTTTTCCACGACCCGTAGTCGCAGCTATCAGAACATGATGTGAAAATACCTTCCTTCCAAGCAGGCTGATAGGAACATCAAGCATCTTTGAACCTGATCGAAGATTTCCCAAAAACACAGGCGTCGCTGGTGTTATCATAAAAGATAGATCATCCTCAACAACTTGCCTCACTTCAGAAAAAAAACCAGGCAATCTCTTGCATAGATTGACTTCTTTGCCGGATATGACTGCAAGCGGTTTTGCATATGCAATATTGTAGTTTCGAACTTTCTCATCAAAAAAAGATATGTCAGTTCCATCCTCAAGCTTCATGCCTGATATCAGCTCAAGGTTCTGCTGCGATATCTGACTTCCATAAGTAAGATCATACACCTGAAGCAATATTTTCGACTCCCCTGTCAATCCAGAACCAGAAACAAGAAGCTCTCCAACTTCCATCAACTGATCCGACTTTTGTCTTATGAGCACCTTACCGAGCTCTCCGCCTACAACCTGTCCGCTAGTCATAAATAAAAAAAAGTTAAAGAACTATATAAAACAATATTATCCAGAATCAGTGACGATAAAATATATAAACAAAAAAAAATTAAAAAAAGAAGAATTATTTCTTCTTAGCAGGAGCCTTTTTCTTTGCTGGCTTCTTCTTAGCAACTTTTTTCTTAACAGCTTTCTTGACCTTGGCAACTTTTTTCTTAACAGCTTTCTTGGCCTTCGCAACTTTCTTAGCTACTTTCTTCTTAGCTGCTTTTTTCTTGACTACTTTCTTCTTCTTAGCCTTTCTTTTAGAGCCGCCTCGGACCATCTTAGCACAGCTGATATCGCCCTGCTTGTCAATGAAGTAAAGATAACCTGACTCTTTCTTCACGCCAACTTTTGCTACTTTCTTTGGAGCACCAGCTTTCTTTCCTCTGCCGCGTGCCATCTTTGCGCAGGATACATCACCAAGTCTGTCGACGAAGTAAAGGTATCCGGATTCTTTTTTCACACCAACTTTTGCTACTTTTTTTGCCATGTTACATGACCTCCATTTTTTTCCGAATGTAAAAACTTATTAACCCTACGAATACTAGTATTTAAATGTTTTGTTTTTGTCGACGAGAACTCGTCGAGAGATTCACCACTATGCAAGAATCAGCTTTTTGTCTCTATCGATACCAGATCGTCTATCTCTCTTCGAGATACAGCACACCCATGAAGCTTTACACCCCACAGTAATGACTCAACCAGCGTCTTATCAGGATGTTTGCCCTCGAGAAGATACTTATTAAAGATGCCTCGCTCATATGCTATCATGACAAGCTCTACAGAGCGTATAACCTTGATGTCTTTGATCCATTTCCTGATTTTTCCTAGATTCTGTTTATTGACAAATATCTTAGATCCCATCTTGCCAGACAAAATCTTGCGGAGTCTATCAGGATCTTCCACCAAAACTCTTGTAGTTCGCTCATCAATCACAACAGCTGAAGAATTTTTGATTATAGCAGTAGCAAGTACTTCCATCTCTGCAAAGTGAACTATTCGAAGCCAATTACCGCGAGTTTTGTATATATGGTTAGCCAATTCCAACAATTCTTCTGCAAGAAGATGTATCTTAGGAGTTTCAACCACCTGAAGCACGGATTTCTTTATCCTATAACTGACTTGTAATGCTTCAAACTTGAATCTTTTGGATGCAAGAGGTCTTTCCACCAATTCACCATATACTGCTTTTGGTATGTAGAACTCTCCTTCAAACTCCTCCTTAAGGTAGTCTAATGCCCACAACAGATTGTTGGTCGTCAGGCTTATTACCGGTCCTGCATCAAAAACTATTGATTTCATTGTCTCATGCTAATCTGATTCTAATTATCTCCTTATTTATCTTCGAATAGTGATCTTGCAAGTACGAGTCTCTTGCCTGCATCAGTCATTGAAATCTCATCATCATGTATTCTTGTCTTGCCTACATAATTCATGAGCTCCCATTGTCCTATTCCAAGAAGTTCTGCTGATTGTGCTGCGCTGATTCCATACTCGTATATTCTACTGCCTTTCTTGATATTAGCATTTTCCATGACTTTTTGGATGTATAGTCTGAACTCTTTGTCTACTGATGCGGTGAATTCTGCTACGTGCTTCATCTTCTCCCGATACTCATCTACGTTATTCTTCTCTAATGAAAAATGAGCGCTGCCAAGCAGATTTCGGACCTGTTCTGCGTGTTCTGAGTCAGAACCCCATCTGTCGATTAGTTTGGATATTGCATATATAACAACTGCAAGAGCTAGCGAATCAGGATCTTGAAATACACTGGTATTGTGTATTGTCAGGTCGCTTAAGTGTTTCAATCGTTTAGTGTTGCCATTATTGATATCTCGTTGTGCTTTCTTCAACACTTTCAGAAGGTCTTTCTTCACCGCTTTTGGAATATCTACAGTCATAATGTAACTTCAGGTCGGGACTTATTTAAAAGTTTCGCACTGCCAGATGGTTTAAAAGCTTATTATAGACGGCAGGCAAAGTTTTTTAAACTACTTCTGTATATTTTCAAATTAGGTGATCAAATGTTCATAAAAGATTTACAGCCAAGACAGACTAATGTGGATGTTGAAGGTGTTGTTGAAGAGATGAGTGATGTACGTGAATTCAGTAAATTTGGCCGGTCAGGCAGAGTCGCTACCGCATTCATCAAGGATGGTACTGGTAAAGTCAAGCTTTCTCTTTGGAATGAGCAAATTGACCAGGTCAAAGTAGGTGATACAGTCAAGGTCCAGAAAGGTTATGTAAGTGAATTTCAAGGAGAGCTCCAACTGACTACAGGTAAGTTCGGAACAATGGAAGTAGTCACAGGGGAAAGTGAAGCTAAAGCACCTGATCAACCAGAGCCTGCAGTAGAAAAAGCACCTGAACCAAGCACTCCTGCGCCTGCCCCGAAACCAGCACCCGCTCCAAAACCAGATCCTCAGCCAGAAGCTCCACTAGACCCTACTCTTGATGTAGAGGAAGAGGACCTTTCTTGAGCAAAAGTTATATAAATAAACCCAAATCCTCAGATTCTACCAGATTGTTGAGGCGAATACACGCCGATGATAGACAATATGAGCTAAACACAAATATAATGGGGCAGTAGCTCAATCTGGGAGAGCACACAGTGCTAATAACACTGGCTTAAACGGCTGAAGATATTTCAGCACAGATTGATGCAGTATCATATCAGATACCGTGGTGTTCGGGGTTCAAATCCCCGCTGTCCCACTTAATATTCTTGTATCTCTTGTGATTATTTTCAAAAAAAGAAACAGTTTTACTTTCTTTTGCTCTCTCTTTGTCTTTGGAAAGTTTCTGGTATGTCTATTATGTATTTTCCTTCTTCGAGCTTGAAAACTACAGGATTCTCTTTGTTGAACAGTGAAACCAGATCCAACTCGAATTTGCCGGGCTCTGTGATTCTAACTGATTCCAGGTCAAGAACAACTGGTTCGTTCTTGCCTTCAGTCCCTACAATATCAAGCACATCTTCTTCTATCTGTACTTTCTGTTCATCAGAAAGCTGTGTGTTTAGTGTTTTGGCTTTCTCTATGCTTTCCTGTTTTACAAAGAACCAAAGTCTTGAACCGCACGAGCATCCTTTCTTAAGAAGTGTTGAGTCTCCGTCTTCATAGAATTTTCCGCATCGTACGCATTGGTGTGGCATATCTAAAACCTAACTTTTTTTCTTGCCTTTCTTAGGCTTTGCTTTAGACTTCTTTGTCTTCATATCAGAAGTAAATAGTTGTATCTTGTTCGGGTCTTTCTTTATCTCTTTGACTATAGATGCAGGACCTAGTATTGTCAATCCCTGTCTATCACCGAGCAATATTTTGATAAATCCTTGTTTTATCTTACGTAATGCAGCAACATTATTTGATTCAGGATATATCACTGCAAGTTCTATCCCTTTGAAGTCTGAATTGATCTCTTCCATAGTGGTCTTTATCAGCTCTGTCTCTTCGTCTTTCTTTAGTCTTCCTTCTAAAAGGACTATCTTGTCTTCTTTCACTGCATTCAATAGTTTACGTATCCTACCAATTGAACTGAGTGATTCAATCTCGACATATGGTACGAATTGTAGTGTAAGTCCCATTTTTTCCTCTTTCACCCTCGAATCATCTCGCTATATCAAAGAGTCTTTCATAAAACTCTTCCAGGTGTGTCCCTTTCTTTGCTGATATTCCTACCAATTCATATTGAGGGAACGCTGATTTGATATTGGATAATTTTGCTTTTTTCAGGTCTATCTTGTTTCCGACAATGAGCACGGGTATGTCTCTTGCTGCAAGATTGCCAATTATTGTGATGTTGACTTGTGAAAATGGATCTTTCGATGCATCAAGGACAACAATGACCACATCCATGTTATCAAGCCATTTGATTGAATCTATGACTCCTTTTGTAGCTTCTTTCGCACGGCGTTTAGCTTCTGTTACTTTGAGTCCTTTCTTGAGAAAATCTTCGTAATCTATCCTTGTCGCTATTCCTGGTGTGTCCACAAGGCTGAATGCAAGCTCATTGTTTCCACTCTTTACTGTTATCTTTTCTTTTATCTGCACTTCTCGTGTCTCGTGCTCGATGTTGGATACTGATCCCATCTCTTCACCGAGCCAATCCAGGCATAGTCTGTTTGCGAGTGTTGTCTTCCCTCCGTTAGGAGGTCCATAGAGTCCTATCTTTAAGGATTTGCGTTTCTTGAATATGTTCTTGAATGCTTTTTTTACCTTCTTGAATAGATTTCTCATGAAGACACCATCTTTATTTAGAGTTTAAAAATTTTTAAAAATTTTTAAAGTTTTTAGAGTTTTATTTGTTTTTTCTAGACTCAGAAAATCTAGGGGGCGTTTATATAGCTTTCGGTTGATTATAACAAGTACAAACAAACTATAAACCAAATATTCTAAAGTAATTCTACAGTATTCAACCAGTCTTCAGACTCTCTCGAACAATCTGTTTGACTAAGGCGACATCTTTCTCTTCGACTGTATTTCGCAGTTCCATACGAGCAGAAGCCTTTGCCATCCGGGAGAAACCAACAACCATCCTTGGCGATACCTCGACGAGGTATTTCTTCTCGTTCTCTTTTATATCTGCAATGAAATCGACAATCTCCTGCTCAAATTTTTTCGGTAACTTTATTTCACCAATGTCTTTCGCTTTTTTGATATAGTCTGATAGGAAATCCTCTTCTTTTCTTGTCAAACTCTGTTTAGTTTTATTCAACAATGATTTGGTTATCTCTTTGAACTCATCCATGGTATGCTTTCGCACAAGGAATGTTAGGTGAAATCGAGATAAAAGTGCCGCATCGAATGGAAGCTGCTTCTTCAGCTCGGAGACTTTGTTGCCGACAAATTTATCTCCTTTAGGGTTTGCAGTTGCAAGAACAGATATGCGTGAATCAAATTTGTATGAGTTTCCTCCTTTGTTGTAGGATACAAATCCTTTCTCCATCGCATTATAAAGAGATGCTCGGGATTCTTCTTTCATCAGGTTGAGTTCGTCGATTGCGCAAAGTCCTCCATCAGCCATAGGTAATAGTCCTTTGATGACTTCTTTTCCTTTGACTGTTACTGCCAAGCCAACTCCCGACGTTCCGCTGCCAAGTCCCATTGAAGATATCGGTGCAAGATCTGTCGCTGCACTCAAAAGTTGTGTCTTTCCTGTACCCGGATCTCCCAGTAATAGTATATGTATTCGTTCTGGTGAGAAAAGCTGTAATGCAACTGCCTTCTTGACCAGATCGAACCCGACTATTTTAGGTGCTATTATATTTGAACATTTGGAATGTATTGATTTTGAAAATTCAGCGAATAGCATACTGCGGGTCTTGTCTTGGATAGCTGTGTTTATAGACTCTACTGATTCTGAAATTTCAGGTAGTTTTTTCTTGATTATAAGTCTGGGAACCAACAATGTATCTATGAGTCCCCCTAATACTATGCTATCATGCTCTATGGCGATCTTACGTTCTTTGAGGAGTCCTCGGACTATGCGTCTCTGTTTGTCTGTTGCATACCATTCAAGAGAGGACAATGCATTCTCCTCATCAGAGGATAATTTTCTCATCCGTCTCATAACATCCATAAAATCTGCCATGTTTAACCTCTATTACACCACCTAATACCTCTAGGCGTTATATATTTTTCAGTATAATCAGTTTAAAAACTTTGCTCTTTGAGGTATGTAATAAGTCATAAGTCTGCTGCATAAAGGTATGTAATAAGTCCGCCACATATGGTGAGCCCATACCGCCTAGCGCAGCCATGAAATATTTGCGTGTAAATATTTAAGGGTGCAAATTTGGTTTAGAAAATCTATAATCGCGGCGCAGCATTCATCTTTATTGCACTCAATAGAATTTGTATTGTGCTTTTAATTCTGCTGTTGTGACTGTTCCTGAAGTATCTGGTTATAAACGTCGGTGATGACGTTGTCGGCAGTGGATTCATCCCAGCCTATCTCAAGTAAGTGTGTTCTTATCTCGTCAGGTATATAGCCTTGCCCCATGACTTCTTTGACATAGTTTTTTAGTTCAATTACCTGTGGTGATTCTGCTGGTTGAGTAACAGGTTGAGGTTGTGCAAAAGCTTGTGTTCCTATAGGCATTCCCGGCATGTTAGGTGTTCCGGGTGTTGATGAAGGTACTCCTGAAACAGCTCCTTGTGGAATTCCTAGATTGGCACCACTTGCACCTTTAGATGCAGCAGATTTTGATGGTGCGTTATGTCCGCCTTTCATCATGACTCCTACGACAATTCCTATTATTATAATCATAAGGACAACCACGCTTATTATGATTGAAGTCATGCTCATCCCTGCAAGTCCTCCGCCAGGCTGTTCTAGTATGCCTATCTCATCGCGGTAAGTTCCTTGTTGTAAGTGCGCCTGAAGTAATTTTTTCTGTGCACTTGTGATCTTGTCTATACAGCAGGCCATATCTCCATCTATGAGCTGTTCTGGTGTTGCAAGTGTATTGAGTGCAGGGCAGTATTTTACTTTAAATGCTGCATCACATATTACATTTCCACCGAGTTCAACGTATTTTGATTTAAGTACTTGGAAGTCTTGATTGATGACTGCTTGTGTTATTGCTCGTGGTGAAGGATTATCGACTATTGCCGAAAAAGAGTCATAGTCTGCAAACTGTACTATAATATCTTCTGATATCTGTCCTGAACAGAAACCGACCATCTCTGATACTGTCCATCCTGTGCTTGTCTTGACAGCCTGTAATGAAAGTGGTTGTTGAGGGTCGTTTATCACAACACAGATACTTGATTGTGTGACTTGTTGAAATAATGATGAACTCGCCAAAGCACTTTCGAGCTTTGCTTTTGCTGTCGAAGCATCTAGAACTGCGTGTCCTGTTATGTTTGCTGTAGAAGTTACTATAAAGAAGAGTCCGCATAGGACTATGATTATGAATACTACGTGCGCCACGAATGATTTTGCTCTGTCACCTTCTTTTTTCATGGTGATTGTTTCCTCTTTTTATAAAAATATTTTAAAATATCAAAGGTCCTGAAATTTCAAATCTCCGCTTATGAGCTCTTTGAGTGTCTGTTTCAAATCTACTATGCTTATTCGTTTCTGTTCTGTTGTCTCTCTGTCTCGTATAGTAACATCATTTTTCTCAAGAGTATCGAAATCAATGGTCACACAGTATGGCGTTCCGAGTTCATCCATACGGGCATATCTGCGACCGACGCTGCCTGACTTATCATAAAAACAGAACATGTCTTGTTTCAATATGTCAAATACTTCACGTGCTTTATCACCTAGCTTGTTCATCAAAGGCAGGACAGCCACCTTGATAGGAGCCAACTTTGGGTGTAAGTGAAGGACTATATTACCTCGTTCTTTGTCATCATCATATGCATCAAACATGAATACCAGGAAGCTTCGGTCGACTCCAAGGCTTGGCTCTGCAACTACGTGAGGAACAATTTTCTTCTGTGTTCCTTCATCGAATATACTCATGTCTTTCTTGCTGTGTTTTGCATGCTGCTGTAGGTCAAAATCAGACCTGTCGGCGATACCTTGCAGTTCTTTCCAACCCCATGGGAACTTGTATTCCAGGTCCCAGCAGTCAGAACTGTAATGTGCGAGTTCATCTTTTCCGTGCTGGCGGAGTCTAAAATTAACAGCGCGTGCGCCTAGGGCTAAGAACCATCGAAGTTCTGTGGCTAGCCAGTATGCGTGCCATGGACTCTTGAATATTTTCTTGTCAAGAGCTTCTGCAACAGTCATCTCGACAGATTCTTTTCCACATTCCTGCATCTCTGCGGAATATACTGTCACTTTCTGTTCCATAACACCATCGACAAATGGGCAGTCTCCGTACATTTCTGGATGTATAAAGTATTCTATCTCCATTTGTTCAAATTCTCTGCACCTAAACAGGAAGTGACGCGGAGCAATTTCGTTCCTGAATGCTTTTCCCATCTGTGCTATTCCGAAAGGTAGCTTAAGACGTGATGTCTCAAATATGTTCTTGAATTCTGAGAATATTATCTGTGCAGTTTCTGCACGCAGGAATGCTTTTGAATCGTCGCTCTGTACTGGTCCGACATTTGTTGTGAACATGAGGTTGAACTGTCTTGGTTCGCCTAGCTCGTTTCCTTTGGGTGATTTGACTTTGTTTTCTTTTATCAGTTTTCCGAGATCTTCAGCACTAAGACCGTCTGCCTGTATGCCAAGTGTTTCTTCTATCAAAACATCTGCTCTGTGTCTTTCATGGTTCTTTAGGTCTTCAACAAGTACGTCGCCGAACTGTTCTGCGTGTCCTGATGCAACCCAAACTTTTGGATTGCAGATTATACTTCCATCCATACCTACGATGTCTTCTCTGGATTGAACATGGAAATTCCACCACTGGTTCTTCAGGTTGTTCTTGAGCTCTACTCCGTAAGGTCCGTAATCAAAGAATCCAGCCATACCTCCATAGATTTCAGAGCTTGGATAAACAAATCCTTTTCGCTTACAGAACATAGCCATGTCATCGATGTTAAGCGTCTTGACTTCAGACGTCTTGATTTCAGAAGTCTTGACTTCGGAAATCTCGCCTTTTGTCTCTTCTTTTCCACTATCAGTCATTTATACTGCCTCATACAATATCAAATACGTAAATCTATCTACTTAAAGATTATTCGAGGGTTTTCTATTTATATAGTTTGTGTTAAAAACTGCATGAAGTGTTGACACCGCCTAGCGAAGTTATCGATATGACAATAAAAAATTAACACGAAAAGAAAAACAAATTAAGAATCTGACAAAACGCGATGTCCGCATATTGTAAAGGTTTCAATTATTTAGACTCATCGCTTCAGGTAACTCACTTCATCTGAATCGAGTTCTAGTCTGTCTGCTATTGCTGCCAGCATCTCTTTGTCTTTTCCTTTCTGGAATATTACTTGCAGGTAAGGATAAGTGCTCTGAAGAACTTCTCGTTTGCTGCTGTGAGTGTGAGCTGCTATCTTCTCACATATCGCCAGCCGTTTCTGATATTTCCTGTTAGCAAGCCATATTTTCAAAGGTCGTTCAGACTGGGAGATTTCAATCATCTTCTTGTACTTCTCATCTTTCGAAACTGCCACTCCCGCACTCAGATAATCATTTACATACGCTAAGAATCTCCAGTGCTGCCATCGCATTATCCTGCGGTTCATGATATCTGCTTTAGAAACATAATCATATGCACGAGCAAGGTCTGCTGCCTTTGTATACTCTTTGGGAAGATTCTCATCAACCCATAACATGCACTGCTTTAGATCTTCGACTACCGTATCGAAACTGTGTTTAGCGATAAGAGGGTCTGTTGTCTTGAATATTTTGGTGAGTGCTGTGTTTATCTCTTCTATCCTCTCTCTGTCTGATAGTGCTTCAAGGTCTTCTTTGCGTAATTTTCCTTTTGCGCTGAGCATCTGAAAATCGTTGATTGCTGCTCGGGCATCGCCTCCAGACCGACGAGCCACTGCTTTGAGTGTATCTTCATCATAATCTATCTTCTCGCCGTCAGCAATCTTTTTCAATATCTCAAAAACAGGTGCAGTGCCGAGTGGTTCAAATTCTATCATTGTTGTCTTCTTGCGAAGGTCTGAGAATTTCTTGTCAAAGGGGTCGTTTGCAGTCATGATGACAGGGAAAGATGTTTCACTTATTATCCTGGAAAGTTCAGGCAATCCCCCTCTGTCTCGTGTGCCTGATACTCCATCGACTTCGTCTACAAGTATGATCTTTCCGCGTGCAAAAAGTGACATTTGTTTTGAAGCGTTGCCTACAACATTTGCTATTGCATCTCCTGTCCGAAAGTCTGATGCATTGAGTTCAACAACTTCAAGATCTAGTTCTCTTGCAAGAGCATATACTGAGCAGGTCTTTCCGCTTCCTGTAGGTCCGTATAGGAAGGCTCCTTTCTTGCGTTCTTGTTTGAAATTGACTACAAATTTCTTGATGCTTGCTGCTGCTTTATCCTGTCCGATAACATCTTTTATCTTTGAAGGTAGATATTGCTGTGTCCAGGGTTTGACTCGTTCTGTCATGTGAAAACAAAAAATGAAGCAGTTTATTAAGTTTATTGAACCAACTCGCACATACTTACATAGTAAGTAATTTATCCTACAATGTATGTAATTTGTACCTACATTGTAAGTATTAATCATGATTGATAAAAAAATCAATAACCGCAAAAATATACTCGAGATTCAATCTAAACTTTTAAATAGAAACTAGAAATTCAGAATATCACTATGAAAGAGCTTCCAGCAAAATACAACCCAAATGAAGCAGAACCAAGACTTCAAAAATTCTGGGAAGATAACAAGATCAACGCTTTTGACCCAAACGACACAGAGAGAACAGTGTTCAGTATTGACACTCCACCACCAACAGTTTCAGGTAAAATGCATATGGGTCATGCATTCAGTAATTCTCAGCAGGATTTTATTGCAAGATACAAACGCATGAAAGGGTTTAATGTCCTTCAACCATTAGGTACTGATGATAACGGTCTTCCTACACAGACTCTTATCCAGAAGTTAAAAAAAGTCAATGCTACAAAGATGGATAGGAAAGATTTCCGTAAGCTCTGTCATGATACTCTCAACAATGAACTGAAGCCAAGATACATATCTGACTGGAAGAGTCTTGGAATCAGTTGCGATTATACTGTTAATTATTCTACCATAGATCCTCATTGTCAGAGAATATCTCAGAAGTCTTTCATTGACCTGTACAAATCAGGCAGGGAATACAGGAAAGAGGCTCCTGCAATGCACTGTCCTCACTGTAATACTGCTATCAGTCAGGTTGAATGCGAGGATGTGGAGATTGATTCTTTCTTCAATGATATAATATTCAAAACAGACAATGAAGACCTTACCATTGCAACCACAAGGCCGGAACTTCTGCCTGCTTGCGTTGCAGTTTTCTACCATCCAGAAGATAAGAGGTATCAGCACCTCAAAGGAAAAACTGCCAAAGTCCCTCTGTTCAAACTGGAAGTTCCGATTCTCGAGGATGAAAAAGCTGATCCAGAAAAAGGTACTGGTCTTGTGATGTGTTGTACTTTTGGGGATTCTACTGATTGTGATTGGCAAAAAGCTCACAATCTCCCGATACGCGAAGCGATAAATGGTTATGGTAAGATGACCAAGATTGCTGAAAAGTATGAAGGTATGAAGATTGAAGAAGCACGAAAATCGATTATTGCTGACATGAAAGAGGCAAGTCTCCTTACAAACCAAAAACCTATCAAACACGCTGTAAATGTTCACGAGCGCTGTGGAACTCCGATTGAGTTCATCCATTCTAAACAGTGGTTCATAAAGTATCTTGATCTCAAAGAGGACATGCTTCGTTGGGGTGGAGAAGTCAAGTGGTTTCCTGATCATATGAAGAACCGTTATGATAATTGGGTGCAGGGTCTTCAGTGGGATTGGTGCATTTCCCGACAGATTTCTTTCGGAATTCCTTTCCCTGTTTGGTATTGTACTAAATGCGATGAAGTCATTGTAGCAGATGAAAACTCTCTTCCTGTTGACCCAACTGAAGATGCTGCGCCAGTGGATAAGTGTCCTAATTGTGGTAATGCTGAATTCAGAGGTGAAAGTGATATAATCAATACTTGGGCCACATCTTCTCTTACACCCACTATTGTGAAAGAGCTGTTCAAAGGAAAACCTTGCTACGAAGAACTTGTGAATAATCCTATGGACCTGAGACCTCAGGCTCATGACATAATATCTTTCTGGCTATTCAACACAGTCGTGAAAAGCCAACTGCATTTTGAGATGCTGCCTTGGAAGCATGCGTTCATCAGCGGTTGGATGCTTGATCCTAAGGGAAAGAAGATGTCTAAGTCCAAGGGAAATGTAATTGAACCTCAGGTAATGATTGAAAAATACTCTGCTGACGCTCTGCGCTATCTTGCAGGCGGTTCAAAACTTGGTGATGATCTTGCTTTCCAGGAGAAAGAGCTTGTCGCTGGTAAGAAGATGGTGAACAAAGTCTGGAATGCGACTAAATTTACTGTGATGAATCTTGAAGGGTTCGACCCTAAAACTAAACTTGAAGATGTTCAGCTCAGGCCCATGGATGTAT
>CAZXTQ010000028.1:0-16111 GCA_964643595.1 uncultured Methanosarcinales archaeon | reverse complement strand
GTATGTAATAATTCAGCTAGACTGCGAATATATGCCGCGCTCCGTCAGAATAATTCACAAATTTCCGAACCGTGCGATTGTGAAATCTGAATAAACTATCTGTTAACTGCGCTAGGCGGCATATATTCATTTTATGCAGCATACTTATTACATACTCAAAGAGCAAAGTATAAAAACACATAGTTCTCGAGAGTTTTATGGGGGTAAAATGGATTCTTACGCAGTAAAGATACGGGATGCGATACGGCGCAACGAAACAATCGCGATAGGATGCGAATGCGAAGTAGATTATTCTGGAAGGGCTGAAGCGCACTTACCTAGAGGAGATAGACTTGTAGTTATAAAATCAGATAATGTTCTTCTTGTGCACCAGCCTGAAGGAAATGCTCCAATAAATTATATGAAACCAGATACCAAGCACAGCATCAAGATTGAAGATGGCAAATTGCTGTTAAGTTCTCAAAATAGCGCACTCAAAGAATATCTTGACATCAAGATGTACAAAGTGCATTTCATGAGCAGTGCTCTGCTTAAGGACAGACAGAAGATACAGATAGTCGGAACAGAAAAAGACATGAGCGAGATGATCTATAATAATCCTTCACTGATATCTGCAGACTTCAAACCAGTATCAATGGAAGAACAGACCAAATACGGATTCATCGACGTATTCGGTTACGACTCTGAAAATAACCTTGTTATTGTGGAGTGCAAACGTTATTGTGCAGACCTTTCGGCAGTTACTCAACTTAGGCGTTACGTCGAGAAGATGAAGAAAACCAAAGGCACAGAGAATGTTCTTGGAATTGTTGCAGCACCAAAAATAACTTCCAATGCACTGGTAATGGCAGAAGACTGGGGATTTCGCTTCGTAGCTGTCGAACCACCCAAATACAAAGAGAGATATAATAAAGACCAGAAAACACTTGAGGGGTTTTAAGGTGAAAAAAATGAATATATTCTTAATACATGGATCGTATGGAAATCCAGAAGAGAACTGGTTTCCATGGCTGAAAAAAGAACTTGAAATGAAGGGACATAATGTATTCGTTCCAAAATTTCCTACACCCTATGGACAATTTCTTGAAAATTGGATCACTATATTGGATGATTACAGACAATACATAGATTCAAACACCATCTTTGTAGGACACAGTCTTGGATCTGCATTCATACTGAAAGCTCTCGAACTGATGAAAAGTCCTGTGAGGGCATGCTTTTTTGTTGCAGGATTCGTAAGCAGCCTTAACAATCAAAAATTCGACAGGATAAACAAAACATTTGTCGAAGGACAATACCTCTGGAACATCACAAAACATCTAAGTGAAAGATTTTTTGTATATGCCTCAAACAATGACCCTTATGTACCTTACAGAAAGACAAGAGAACTTGCGAAAAAAGTCAGGACAAACGTTGTTATGGTGAAAAAAGCAGGGCATTTCAACAGTGCAGCAGGATACAACAAGTTCGATCTTCTGCTTAAGGATATACTTAAGGTGACTGTTAATGCCTAAGAACGAGGATCCAGACACTGCAGAAAGAGTGCAGTTAGCGCACGAAATACAGCATTTCTTCATGTATAACTATGGCAATCGATGGGTCAGAGAACAGGAACTTAAGAACCATTCCAGAATGCACAACCAGGTATTCAATGATCTCGTTAATAGGGGTTTCATCGAGAGAAAAAAGACTCCGATGGGATATAATTATCGATGGAAAGCAATGATGCCGAAATAGCTTTGATTCAAGACAATGCCTTGCTTCGCTTTATTCTTTAACTGCTTCTTTTAACGTGCGACCTTGCAACATCTGCTTTTCTCACAGGCGGCACTAGAAATCATCATCTCTTGAGTAGATTGTAGTGAAGTTTAAAAAAATAAAAATCAATCAGTTCTAGCCAACTTGATTATCGACTTGAGGCTTACGACAAGTATCGCAGGAGCCACGAACAGCTTGATGAACGCAAAGATGCTCGTCATGACCGTGCCTAATGGGTTGAATATTATGTTAAGCATCTGGAAGTCTGCACTGCCTGCAAGTATGAGCGCGACTGTTGCTACCAGAAAAGGAGTCACTTCTTTTGCAGTAATGTTAAGGAAACCTACAACAATACCAAGCACAAGGATACCCAAAGAAAAAAAAATGTTCTGAGCCTGAAGCAGACCCGCAATCACACATATCAAAAGACCTCCGACAAAAGAATAATGACCTACCTTATGATGCATAAAGAATCACCTCTTGATCTCATCTGATTGCTTAAGCTTAGCATCAATTGCCTTGATTTCATTATTTATCTTAGCAAGAGGCATAGTGGAGATAATCTTAGACTGGTGTATCTTACCAACAGCAAAGACAATGCCGATAAACGCTATAACACCAAGAATCACTGCTCCAGCCATAAGGTTCTCAGCAGCATAAACAGCAGGACCGCCAGCAATATACGCACCAGTAATATCATTAGCCTGCTTAAGCTGGTAATCCATTATAAGCAAGCCTAACAAAGGCAGAATAGTAACACCGATGAAAAGCAAAGTCGAAAGTTTACCTTTTTTATCCATAAATCACACCCCTTAATGGTTTTTATACGTATTTAGTATTTAAAACTTACTTCTTCTTGAGCTTCACAGCATTATTTTTATTAACATCCTTAATATTCTTAACATTCCTAATTTTCTTGATTTGCTTTTTAGTTCTTTTTCCAGAATTCACCCTGGTACGCTTAAGATTGTAAATTCTTGCTTTAGTATACGCGGCATCTGTGACTACCACTTCATGTTTACCTATCAAGTCAAAACCTTCAGGAACATGTATCTCCTCAGCAGCCTTCTTGAGCAGAGCATTTTTCTTATCTCTCCGGTCCTCATAAACAATGAAAATGAAACCAAAGAACATGAACAAGGCTATCAAAAAAGCAAGAATCCGGAGAGACCTCTCAATTATCTGCTGGACTAACGGTTTCTCCTTCACCAAACAATCCTCAGGACATGTAGAACCATCCTCAATACCATCACAAAGACCATTACCACAAGCACAATAAGCAACACGCTCAATAGTCTTAAGAGGCTTGTCCTTCCCTATCACAACATAAAGATCATCAGGAGAACAATCATCAATCTCAATATCAAAATAATTAGAAAAACCGAACAGGTTAGTCTTGAAATCCTCTTCAGCAAGCTCCTTGAACATATCGCTGCTTATGACCTGACCCATAATCTTCTGAACCAACCTATCGTCGATAAGCAGAGTATGCTCAACAGGCTGAGACCAGAAATTGACACACTCCTCATCAAGAGTCTGATTGCCAACACTCTGAGCAGAACTTTTGCTCACAAGACCATCATTAGGCTCATCGCCGAAAAGAAGTTTTGTAAGACCCAAACTTTCCATAAAACCATATGATTTAGTTCCGGCAATCGAATAATACTTTATGTTCGGCACAGGCTCTATATTCACGCCCTGCTGCAACAGAGATTTCACTGCATCATTCATCGGCACCACCGAGGACACACCTGAATTTATGTATTCTGAAAGGAAAGTGTCCATGTAATTAGCAACAGGACTTCCCTTGCTCGGTACAGCTACGAGAAGAACCTTGCTCACCTTATCCATGAACTCATATTTCGTCGAGTCTTCCAGTCTTGCGTCATACGCCTGCCTTAGTGCTGTCTGCGTGACAAGACCTCCGAGCGAGTAACCCACAATGTAAATCCTGTCGAAACGATGCTTGTTGACCTCAAGATAATTCGCAAGATCTGTTGCAGATTCCTCGACAGGCTTTGTAGCAAAGTAATGGAAAGTCCATAACTGATAAGGCTGGTTAGTCTTACGGAACTCATTAACAAAACCTTCCCAAACACCGCCGACACCCCACAAACCGTGAAGTAAGATAATCGCCTGTCTTGAATCAGGCACCGGCGTGAACATATTATTGAACTCTGCCTCGCCGCATTCACTGCAGAAAATAGTTATCGGCGCAAGAGTCATCTCACCTTCTTCCTTGAAAGAAGAGATATTTATCTTAGCCCTCACAACCTTGGTGACAGTATCAGGTTTGCCGCCTAAATATACCCACTTAGTTCCTCCAGTCTCATTCTTACGCTTAACGTATATAGCAATGCTCAACTCATCCTCATCCTCATTCACAACATAAGGAAGCGTCACGTCAACAACATCAGACCCTGCATTCTTGAATTTCAAAGATATAGGAGTCCCTACGATACGCACGTTTTCATTTGCAGGCTCTGGCTGATTCTCAGATACCATAGACAGACTTGCCTCGGCATCACCTCCGAAATCAACATTAACATCACCGCTATGAAGAGACTGTTTGCCTTCCTCGATATCAGTACTCACTGCAGATATATTCACTTCAGCAGTGCTTATGTTAAAGAAAGTCTCTTCCTTAACCACCTCAGTCACATTGCCTTCACATATCCTTGTCCTCAAAGTAGTCTGTTTTGAAAGACAACCCTCACCCGCACATCTTAGTGCTTGAATATCCTCGACATCATCAGGCACCATAAGACTCATCGTGAACTTCTCACCACCAAGACACTGCGCCTTGAACGGCTTGGCCACTACACGATAACCCTCAGGAATATCTATCATATTCAACAATTCTTCCATAGACAATTCTTCTTCAATTATAGAAACATCTTCATTGCAGCTCACAGAACTTTCTGGTTTTACCACACTGACATTCACTCTAGTAGGACCTGTATCTGCTGTAGTTTGGGCTGGCTGGGCTGGCGCGGCAGGCTCTGACGGACCAGGATCTGATGGAGGTGGAACAGGAGGTGAAGGTGGAGGACTTGGAGGCTCTGACGGACCAGGATCATCTCCTGGAGGAGTATCTTCTGGAGGAGTATCTCCACCCCCGCCGCCACCACCACCGCCTCCGCCACCAGCCGTAACAGGTGCAGTGTATACACTTAATGTAAAGTTAGTAGATGCAAAACCTGAATTGTTGAAAAGTCCATTCACTTTACAGTTCCACCTGAACGTACCATCGGATAGTGTGAGGGTGAATGAAGTCTGATTGGATATGCCTGACAGATTTTTAGTAGCTTCAAGCGACCAGTTACCTGACCTGTCAGTGTAAAGAGACATATTATCAAGACCGCCTTCATGCGACGCATTACATATGAAAACAGGTGCGTGGTCTGTGGTGTTGGTATTGTCTGCAGGAGATACCAGCGTCACTTTGGGTGGAAGCGCCCGATCCAAAGTGAATAATACCTGATCATCCTCGGAAACTATCCTGTTCTCTGTGATGTTTGTGATGTTGAAACCATACCAATCACCTTTGGTGCCTGTTATTTTGTAAGTCTTATTGATTCGAGTACCTGAATTGTTGATGATGAACTCTGTAGCAGGGATCCGCGGAGTTATTGCATCTGTGTCTGTGATCGAGCTCTGCTGAGGTGAAGTGGCATCTGTGAAAGTAAGGTTCATAGGTACGGAAGATGCGTTAGTAGCATTGCGATGCAAAGACTGGACCTGCAAATACCAATTGAAACTCAATATACCTAGTTCGTTTGATGTATTGAAAATATTCGCAGAAATGACCTGTTGGTATGAAGGATTCATCGTCGTGTTAACCACAAACAGACCGAAACCAGTGTTGGATGCAATTGTTGTACCCGTAATGTTAGCATTTGAAGAGCTGCTCATCCAGATGCCGTCCTGATTTTCTGAAACAGTCGTGTTGAATACCTCTGTGCCTGAATCATCAGAAATATTTATTCCAGCACCTGTCGTTCCTGTTATTGTCATGTTGATAACTTCAATACCTTGAGATGTGTCTATGAGTATGCCCGTAGATGCGCTGTCAATTATGTTGTTAAATCCTATGTAAGGATAATTAGAACCTGAGATGTGCAGACCAATACTGTTACCTGTGATATTATTACCTATCACAGTATTGTTGTTGGAATCTTCTATGAACACACCTTTCTTACCGCAAGAGATGATAGTGTTGTTGTAAATCCGGGTATCAAGAGATATGTAAGACACTATGCAATTCTCCTCGTTGAATTGAACAGTGCAGTTTTCTATCTGGTTATGCCTCGCAGTCCAGGCAATGATACCTGATCCAGTATTGTTGTAAGAAGATACGTTGAAGACAGTTGTACCGTCAGAGAACCATAAAAGAAGGCCGTCACCATCGTTATGATGTGCATACACATCTTTAATGATGTTGCTATGAGAATGTGAAAGATGCACTCCTTTGTCGTTATTTGTGTATTCCGAATCAGTTATTGTGTTGTATCCGGACCAATCCAGAGAAAGACCATACCAAGCATTGTCATACGCATCAACATCATCCAGAGTGTTGTTATGTGAGTAGTAAAGATAGATACCCATGTAGTTATCGTGCGCGTCTATGTCTTGCAGAGTATTGTTCGCCGAATAACTTGTCAGGAATATACCTGCATTATCATTATCAGCCACTGTCGAGCCAGTGATGTTTCCAAAACTTGAATTATGGAAAGTGATGCCTGAATAACCATTACCAGAAGCGTTAGATCCAAAAATCTTTGAATGATTTGAACTATCTAAATATATACCATAGTAATAATCATTTGCAGTACAGGCTCTTATCGTAGAGTTCTTATAATTGGTGTAGATGCCTGTTCCAGAACCATAACCCGATATCACAACACCATTGCAGTCGAGAGTAAGATTATCTGCCCCGAATCGAATGATGCCTGACTTCACAGTGTCGTTGATGTTGTATGTTCCTGGACAAAGAGTTGTGTCTTTTGTTATTGTTATGTCATTTCTTGGTGCGATGATTGTGTCGTCTGCAGGCGCACAATCTTCAGAGTCGGGTGACCCGTCATTGTCTGAATCTGTCTGGAAAGCAGTTGGGCCCCAGTCTTCGATAAATGTAGAGAATTTTCCACCATTAGACTTGTTGTAAGGATACTGCTGACCAAAATCACCATAACCGTCAGAGTCAGAGTCAAATATCATAAGCTCTTCTGTGTTGTCATAAGTATTTCCTATAGGTGTTGCACCTATTGTCGTGTTGAACTGATTGCCCGCAGTATCTGTATATGCGTGAAGATTGTTATTCGTGAAATTGTTTGCGTAAATCAAGTTAGATGTCGATGACATGAGTCTTATACCTTGTGTAAATCCCTGAATAGTACAGTTGAAGAGTGTGAGGTTATCGAAACCATTGATGACTACACCATAAGCAGTGTTTGCTCCTGCAATTATGTTTCCTTGGCAGTCCAGCACGATATTACTTGCGTTGATGATGAGTCCAGTGTTCTGACAAGTCGTTGTTCCATTGGACATGATAAGGTTGCTTGTGAGATTGATGCTTGTCACTATATCCTTACCGCAGAATGTGCTGTTTATCGTCGCAGATTCTGTCAATGCAAGAGTCTCGTAAATATCTGACGTGCAGGTAACATTCCAACTGAACGTGGATTGAGAAGGGAATGCTTTCTGGTATTTGTAGATCTGCGTGGATGAATCGTAAGACATGTTAACTGCGGGTGCTGAATCTATAGTTATCCTGCAGAGACCATTGTAGGTTGAGGAGTCTATCGGTTCACCTGTTAGTTTAGAATAGTTTGCATAGAAGGTCAAGTATTCACCTTGTGATATGCTCACAGTATCTGATGAGTCGCTTATTGTGAGTGAAGTGTTTATACCTGTCGTGCTCGTCGCCATACCTGTTATCGTATCAATCTGCGAAGCTAGTGTGAGAGCTAATATGAGTAACACTACAAAGATTCCGTATTCTACAATACCTTTGTTCAGGTGATGGTTCATCTTGTGCGAGTTGCCTCTTTTTTCTTTTTCGCCCTGTTCGCCACTGTCGCGATTGAGCTTGGATTCTTCATGAGAAGAGATGCTATCTTTGAATTCGACATGTTGTGTGATGTATTCAAGTGATTTACAACGTGCTCCAGAATCGAAAGTTTGCGGTCAGCGAATATCGTTATCGGGATTAGGATATTATCTTTAGTGGGTTGTGAGAATATCTTCTGTTTCTTGCTTGCCCTTGTATAAGAAGTCCAGATGCTTCGGTCATCACGGTTCAGGAGAACAGCTATTTCATGGAAAGACAGAGTACGATTGTCTTTCAAGAACTTGCAGAGTGATTCAGAAGGACTAAGCTTGTTTGAGAAAATCGATACAGGTATGGATTCTTCAGGACTTGATTCAGAATAGATATTTATGAGTTCGGGAAGTGCAAGCTGCTGGTTCTGTTTCATGAAATGTATTATAGATTTCAGAAGCTCTCTGGATTCCTGGCTATTGCTGCTGACACTGCTATTGCTAGCCCTCTTCCTCTTATACACATTCTTCTGCATATGCGTAACTTAGAGAATTTTCTTTATAAATATTACGCTATTTTTACTTTATTTGTATATATTTTACTCTTTTTGTTTAATTTATACTGTATATGTATATCTGTAAATATATGGATGTATTAGGGCTGCACAAGCACCACACAAGGTTTGAATGATTATCAAGATATGTTATCAAGCACAGAATGAGCGTTAAGAGAAGTCTCTGAGCTTCTAAAAGATTGCCAGTCCTTGCCAGACTTTGCCATGAAAGTCGTACGAAGCATCTCACGCTCTCGATTCGAGATGCGGGCAAAACGGTCGGCTTCAATCAGACCATAAGGGTAGCCAATAAATACAGCATCAGTACTGTTTGATGCAATCAGCGGAAGGATAGTGGCAGGTAAAGTAGTACTCAGAGTTTCAATCTTGAAAATGTAATCAGACTTTGCGTGCAGCTTTGCAAAAGATATTATGGAGTTATCTCTTTTTCCAGCACACCTGTAGACCCAACAACCATCTGGAGCTATTTTTTTCAGAAGAGCCGGGACCGACCGGCCTTTTGAAGTGAGAAGATCTGAAGTCTTTGCGATTCCACACACATGTATGTTACGTTCCTGTGCAACCTGTTTTAGTGCTGCTATGATTTTTTTCTCTTCAGTCGTCTTAGGACAGAGATCACCATCTATAACTACAATGTCGAGCGGATTCGCTTTGCTTGCAATCAGAAGCGCAGTGGAAAGCTCTGCAATACGACGCACAATACCCGGCACTCTTGAAATCGTCATCCTTGAGTTCCGTTCAGTAAAAGCAGAATCGAGCGGGTTGAAAACAAGTTTTTCCTTGAAGAAAGAAGATGTAAGCAAGTTTATTTTTGAAATGAATAGTTCTACAGAGAAAAACAATTTAAAATCAACCATGCTTGTCTTTGCCAACGTATAAAATTCGTCTGCACTGCATCGAATCCTCTTGTTTTCCTTGTAGACAGTATGGAAAATCCTTATAAAGCTTATACCCCTATCTGGAGAAGCGAAAATCTCAGCATTACCTCCGTCGATAAATGTGATGCTCTGATTTATGTTCTGTTCTGGATTTGTGACAGGGAGAATATTCTCGAAGTTATCCTTTGAAAACTCTGCAGAAAGACAATCAGTCTCGCTGAAGCATAGCTTTTCATCCCATTCAGGGCAAGTTTTGTTTTCAGAACTTATATTCTCAATTATCCTATCTATAACTTCTTGGGCCATTCATGCAAGAAAAGTTTTGCTTGCTTTTATCAGTTATGATTGTTTAAATAACAAAGTATTTTTGGTTTAATCAGGGCAGCACTGCCCCGCGGCAAACTACAGGATGTTGCTATAAGCAACACGACACGTATTTTTGCATGTGGTTTTTTTATTGGCTTCATCTACGCAACAAGCTGCGGAGTATGCGCTCAACAATCATCTTTTCTTCTTTACAAGACGATTTGGCCTTATCTCAAGAACAAAGAAAGCAATAAGTGTGACACAGATAGCCTCCCATATCGCACCGATACCTATTATCATACCAAGACCTGCAGCAAGCCAGACACTAGCAGCAGTTGTGAGACCTTTCACCTTTATACCCGTACTAAGAATTGTCCCTGCACCTATAAAACCAATACCAGTCATCATTGCCGCAGCAATTCGTGCAACAGAATCAAGTTCAAACTGTAACATAAAAGTGCTTATGAGAAACGCGCTTGTCACACAGACAAGCATATGAGTTCTGAGACCTGCATAATGACCCGTCTTCTCGCGCTCAAAACCTATGATACCCCCTAGAACAACAGCAAGAAGTATCTTCGCAAGAGTGTAAACGTTAGGATCCATACAGGGATTAAGATTTTTGCTATTTAAATAATTTAGTCTCCATTCTATAGTGAAACCCGTTCTTTTTTTTGTAATTATCTTTACGTCGAGCTAACTTCTGAAACCGCTTTATTCTGGTACTGGAGTCGCCAGGGGCAGCATCCATCTTTTCAGTATTCTGAGGATTTCATATTAGCCCCATCTTCCACAAGCTTTTTAAATGACTCCCAACTTTTCAGGTTCAGATGAGTTACGAACTGATAATAACAGAGAAGCCGAATGCCTCAAAAAAGATAGCCGAGGCCTTAGCGACCGGTAAACCAATAAAGAAAAGCGAAAATGGCGTCCCTTACTATGAAATAACCCATGGAAATAAGGATATCGTCATAGGGTGCGCAGTAGGTCATCTATTTAGCATAGGAGAAAAAGAAAAGAGTCCCTGGTCTAAATTCCCTGTATTTGATGTCGAATGGGTTCCGACTGCAGACATCAACAAAACTTCTGCATTCTCACGTAAATACCTGAAAGTACTTAAGAAACTGGCTAAAGGCGCTTCCGAGTTTACTGTAGCTTGCGATTATGATATAGAAGGTGAAGTCATAGGACTCAATGTCGTTCGCAAGATCTGCAAAGCAAAAGATGCGGCACGAATGAAATTTTCAACCCTTACAAAAGATGACCTTATTGAAGCATACGAACACAAATCACCAACACTCGACTGGGGACAGGCAAACGCAGGAGAAACAAGACACATACTGGATTTCTATTACGGCATTAACCTGACTCGCGCTTTGACTAACGCAATCAACAAAGAAACAGGAAGCTTCAAAGTGTTGTCATCAGGCAGAGTACAAGGACCTGCACTGAAGATGATAGTAGAACACGAAAAAAAGATACGAGCATTCAAGCCAAAACCATTCTGGCAAATACAGCTCAACGGAAACATCAAAAGTTCTGCTATCGAAGCAATGCACCATGTAGACAAGTTCTGGAAAAAAGAAGAAGCAGACACAGTAATGAAAAATGTTGCGGGCGCAAAACAAGGCAAGATATCAAACACTGAAAAGAAACAATTCAAACAAGCACCACCAGTACCTTTCGACCTCACAAGCATGCAGATAGAAGTATACAGATGCTTCAAGATAAAACCTAAAGAGACACTCGACATAGCACAGAACCTATATTCATCCGGCGCAATATCATACCCAAGAACATCATCACAGAAACTACCTCAACAGATAGGGTATACAAAGATATTCTCACAGCTTAAAAGACAGAAAATCTATTCGGAGCTTGCTGACAGGATGCTCGCGAAGAAAACTCTGATACCTCATGAAGGTAAGAAAACAGACGAAGCACATCCAGCAATCTACCCTACAGGACTTGTGCCTACAGAAGCAAATGAAAGGCAGATGAAAGTATACGACCTTATCGTCAAGAGATTCTTCTCAGTATTCGCTGAAGCAGCCACAAGAGAAACAAACAAGATAAAAATTGACGTTAACGGTGAAGAATTCCTGACAACAGGAACAGTGACAATAGAACCAGGCTGGCACGAATACTATCAACCATATGTAAAACTTGAAGAGATGGAACTCCCTATCGTAAGTATAGGTGATGTGGTTGCGGTCGAAAAGATAGAACAGCTTTCCAAAGAGACCAAACCACCAAATCGTTACACACAATCATCAATCATAAACGAACTTGAGAAAAAAGGACTCGGAACCAAAGCGACACGTGCTTCAATTGTGGAAACACTATTCTCTCGAGGTTATGTTGTCGGGGACTCAAACATAGAAGCCACTGAACTAGGAATACAGACAGTAGATACACTAGATAAGCATTGCCCGACAATCCTTGATGAAGAACTTACAAGAAAGTTTGAAGAAGAAATGGAACAGATACGCAAGAAGAAAATCACACCAGACCAAGTGCTTGCAAAAGCAAAAGAAGTTCTCAACAAAATAATAAAAGAATTTAAATCAAAAGAAGCCAATATAGGAAAAGAACTTAGCGGTGCAAACCAGGAAGCTATCAAGATTGCAACTACGGTAGGTAAGTGCCCAAAGTGCAAAGATGGCGAGCTTGTCATCAAGAGAGGTAAGTTCGGAAAGTTCATAGCGTGCAACAACTACCCAGACTGCAAAACAATATTCAACATGCCAAAGACAGGCACTGTAAAACCCACTGATAAAGTGTGTGAAGTGTGTGGACACCCAAAAATAATTGTCCGTCTGCCTAAAAAATCACCACAGGAATTGTGCATCAACCCAGACTGCAAAACACGACAAGTCGAAGGACAGGAGATGGGGAAAAAATACCCTGAAGAAGGAATGACCTGCCCGACATGCAAGAAAGGAAAAATGGTACTCAGACAGAGCTTCTATGGATACTTCTTAGGATGCGACAACTACCCAAAATGCAGAACAATGATGAATATCATAGATGGAAAAGTAAATGTTGCGGAACCTATAGTTTCAAAAGCAAAGACTTCAGTACGAAGGAAGAAAGCCAAGAAAACCACCAAGAAAAAGACAGTGGCAAAGAAAAAGTAATGTTTCTAAACAACGCTGACACCACAGCGCTACGTCTGAAGTGTGATCAGATACTTATTCCGCGTTCTAGTATCATTAATGACAATCCGCTAACCCCGCTAGGCAGTGGTGTCAGCACGTGATATGTATATAAAGTCTGAAACAAGTTTTTTATATTCTCATCAATTCCCCTATTCCATGACAGACCACCAAGCATTTTGTTCATTGATGAACAAGAGCATGAACCAGGCAGGCATGATACTGAGCTTTGAACTAGATAAATTCCAGCTCGACCTATTGCGAAGAATAGTCGAGATAGAGCGAGCTGTCGAAGGGTTCGAAAGCGAAAAATACTGGACAATAGAATGGACTGTGGGTTCAGAAGTTGTCGGACATGAAGAGAACCCATTCTGGAATTATGAACGCGTCTTGGCCAAAATTGCAGAAATTGATGGTGGGCTTGGAGCAAGAATTGTAGAGAAGGCAACCAGACCACCTAAAAGATATATGCGAGAAGACATCAGTTCAGCCTCTGATCTTGAAGCACTTTATTCAGGCAAATATGTCGTCGGTCGCATTGTGAAACCGACAAGTCTTGGTATGGCTGTTGTGGACCTATTCGATGAAACACAGATACGCGGAAAAATAATCAACAGAGACAAGATAGGACTCATATTACTCAAAGCAGTTTCGGATACAGAACTGCAGCAACCGATAGGAAAATGTCCTCTGTGTTCGTGTGACTTAGTTATGAAAACAGGACAATATGGACAGTTCATAGGATGTGAAGGATACCCCTCATGCGGAATCACATTCCCAGTACCTGCACGCGCCAAAATAATTCCAGTCGATTCGAATTGTAAACTGTGCGGATATCCCATAATAGAAATCATTGAACGCGGTCGTGGCGGTCGCAAGTCGTGCATAAACCAAGACTGTTCACAGAATTCATCTCGATGCCCTAAATGCGGGTCTGAACTTAAGATCAGAGAAAGTGATTATGGCAAATTCTATGGTTGTTCTGCTTACCCAAATTGCAAGTACACAAAGAAATCTTAAAAACAACTGGTTTGTCACAACCTCGCGACAAAGAAAACTATTTATAACAAAAGATTTGATTCTACATCTATGAAGAAGGGGGTAAATCTACTGATACTACTCGTTATGGTATTGTTAGTAGTGCCAACAGCATTCGGCGTGACATCTACAGGACATATCAAACTCCTTGCAGTGTACCAGGAAGGAAATGAATTCAAAGGCAGCCCTGCAGACGTCCAGCTGGAGATTAAACAAGGCTCGGGCAGAGTATTTCTGGAAACAATCCCTTTATCAAAAGTCGACACACAGATAAGTACCCGGTTTGCAAAAGAGATGGCCTGTAAGTTTGCAGAAGTCGATTGCTCACAATACGATTTCTTCTATACAATAAAAAGCCCTGCAGGAATAGTCGGGGGTCCGAGCGCAGGTGGAGCGATATCAGCACTGACAGTAGCATTACTGAAAGACCTGCCTATCGACCAGAATATAGCAATGACTGGCACTATAAACAGCGGTGACTTGATTGGACCAGTCGGAAGTCTGCACCCCAAGATTGAAGCAGCAAAAGAAGCAGAAATAAAGAAAGTGCTAATACCTGCAGCACAAGCAGAGCATCCTGAAGAGAACAAGACAAACATAATCGAATACGGAAAAGAAATTGGAGTAGAAGTCATACCCGTAGTCACGCTACGTCAAGCACTACAGGAAATTACAGGACATGAACTCAAAGAAGAAGAGCTCCGCCTAGAAGTTCCTGAAAGCTACACAATCATCATGGACCGAGTCGCAGGAGAACTCTGCGAACAGACAGAAAAACTCCTGAAAGAAATCAATGTATTCGACCTCAAAAACAAGACAGAAGTAGAATTCGAACAGGTTACACTACAGAAAGATGCGCAAGACCTTACACAAAAAGGACTTGACGCTTTTGAAACCGGCAACACATACAGCGCAGCATCATACTGCTTCGGAGCCAACGTTAAAGCAAGCACTTTACTTTACCAGATTAAGAAACTCACTCCAGAAGAAGCTGCAGAAGAAGCCAAAAAACTCAACGAAGCAATAGACGAGTTCGACGAGATAACAGAAGAAAGAGATCAAGAGACAATAACACACCTCCAGACCTACATGATAGTCAAAGAAAGAATACTCGAAGCACGAAAACTACTTGAGACCGGACAGAACGACTCAAGTACGCTTGGATATGTCAGCGAAAGGCTCAACAGCGCAAAAGCATGGAGCACTTTCTTTGAACAGGAAGGCGGAGAACAATACAACCTCGACGAAGAGAGCCTAAAAGGAAGCTGCGAAGAGATACTCGGTGAAACAGAAGAAAGATTCCAATACCTTAACTTATTCTTCCCAGGACTGCTCGAAGACCTCAAGACAGATCTCTTGAGCGCACACGACCATTACACATCAGGCGAATATGCCTTATGCATCTACCTTTCTTCAAAGACAAAATCTGAAGCAAACATCATGGTCACTATGCTTGGCGTGCGTGAAGAAGTAGTCGGAGAAGTAATACAGCAAAAGATAGACGCAGCAAAAAGAGCAGTAACAAAACAGATGCAAAAAGGAATATTCCCTATCATTGCCTACAGCTATTACCAGTATGCCACATCTTTACACGAAGAAGACAATTCAGCATCAATGCTATATTCAGAATACGCTTTAGGTCTCAGTGATATGGACATCTATTTCGAGAAAAAGACCGATTTTTTCAGTGTTCAGGTAGTACGTGACTGGATAAAAAAGTATCTACCAACCATAGTTTTCGTGTGGGGATTGATACTTGGAGTATTGTTAGGATTTTTAGTCATGCGAGAGAAGATGCGAGACAGATATGTCGAAAAATCATCTACCAGAAATAATCCACCTAAGAAAGTGAAGAAAATCAAGACAAAGACAAAATTGAGACTAGGTTAGAGTCAACAACTAGCAATAACGCGCAGCGAAAATAAAGACTCCAATCACGCATCTTCCTGATTTATGAGTTGTTCGATTTTGCAACTAACTTCTGAACCCATTAACTTCGCCAGGCAGAGTAGCAGTCCGATACACAGAGAATCCATACCCCGACCCCTATCACTTTCTTCGTGCGTGAAGGAATTCAAGAAAACCTTGAATTCTATCACTTAATTCCTGCGTGAAAGCCTTCAACAAGTTGAAGTTTAGGTCGGGGAGTAGGTCATTTCTACGCCGCAGCGTCGCGAGCATTGAGGACATGCCATATATCATCCACCACGAATAAATCGTAATCGTATTTGTTTAGCTCAATAATGGCAGCACTGCCACGCGGCTACATCAAATTTGGTTGCTAACCGAAGAATCCGCGTTTAGTCGCTGCGCGAACATCGTCTAACAAAGAGAAAGTGCAACCCAATTAGCATTC